>NZ_CP041666.1:2108982-2410265 GCF_007301515.1 Radiobacillus deserti | reverse complement strand
TTAAAATGCTTTATTGTAATTCCAGATGGAAAAATTGCACAGGGGAAATTAGCACAAGCTGTCATGCATGGTGCTGAAATCTTTTCCATTGAAGGAAACTTCGACGATGCTTTAAAAATGGTTCGAAAACTGGCCGAAACAGGTCATGTTACGTTAGTAAACTCTGTTAATCCGTATCGGATAGAAGGTCAAAAAACGGCTGCGTTTGAAGTGTGTGATGCACTAGGTCAAGCACCAGATTATCTATTTATTCCAGTGGGGAACGCAGGGAATATCACAGCCTATTGGAAAGGATTTAAAGAATACCATGAGAAAAAAGGGTTTTCCCTTCCTAAGATGATGGGATATGAAGCGAGTGGAGCGGCTGCAATCGTCCATGATCAAGTATTTGAAAATCCGGAAACAGTTGGAACTGCAATACGAATTGGGAATCCAGCTAGTTGGCAACAGGCTGTAGTAGCTCGAGATGAATCGAAAGGGTCTATTGATGAGATTACCGATGAAGAAATGATTGAAGCGTATCAGTGGTTAGCAGCCAATGAAGGAATATTTGCTGAACCAGCATCCTGTTCTTCGGTTGCAGGACTGCTGAAAGCCATTAAGCATAACCAAGTGGAAAAAGGATCTACCATCGTAACAGTACTAACAGGAAATGGATTAAAGGATCCCAATACTGCTATTGATTATAGTAATTTTGAACCACGTGTTCTCCCAAATGACGAGAAACAGGTGATTAACAAGATATTGGAAAGTGTTCTCGTATGAGCTGGTCTATAAAAGTGCCTGCAAGTACATCGAATCTAGGTGCTGGCTTTGATTCTATTGGACTTGCCTTAAATTTATACTTGCACTTATCTGTAGTACCAGCAGATAAGTGGAAGTTTGTTGCAAAATCTGATTGTTTACAAGGTATTCCAGAGGGGACAGAAAATTTAGTGTATCAGATTGCTAAAATAGTAGCAGATCGTTTTCACTATCCTTATCTTCCAGCATGTCGTGTTGAAATGACAAGTGATATTCCGTTAGCGCGCGGGTTAGGAAGTAGTGCAACAGCAACCATAGCGGGTATTGAATTGGCAAATCAAATTTTGGGTCTCCATTTAACAGAGGAAGAAAAGCTTCAAGTTGCGACGGACATTGAAGGCCACCCAGATAATGTAGCTCCAGCTCTTATGGGGGGATGTGTCATTGGTCATTATGATCAAGAAGTAAACTGGATTAAAATCCCAGTAGAAGGTGTAACCTTTTTAGCGGTAATCCCAAGTTATGAGCTAAAGACAGAAGATGCTCGGGCAGTTCTTCCAAAGGAATTCACGTACGAGCGGAGCGTCCACGCGAGCAGTGTAGCCAATGTGAGCGTAGCAGCTATTTGTATGAAGGATTGGCCGCTTTTAGGCAAAATGATGAAAAAAGATTTGTTTCATCAACCTTATCGTAAAGGATTAGTACCAGATTATGAGATGATTCAAAGCTTTTTAGAAACCGAAGCATATGGGGTATTTCTGTCCGGTGCTGGACCGACTATGATAGCCATCGTGGAACCGGAGCGTGTGGAACAACATTTAGAACTGTGGCAAGAAAAATTCCCACAGTTCGATTGGCTGCCATTGCAAGTAGAAAATGAGGGCGTGCAGACAACGTCTGTTGGAAGTGTATCGACATAAAAGAAGCTGGAATAAAACTAAGATTGTTACTCTTGAACTTAATCGTGTAGAATGCGACGCTTCGCGAGAAGTACACCGCTTTCCGCAGCGTTGGACTTAGCGGGCATAAAATAGTGATAATAAATCCGAACCTTTATTCGATTTTTTGAAAGAATCACGAATAAAGGTTCGGATTTTGTCCATCTTATCATGTGTTTTGTTCCATCCTCATTCCCATTCCCATTCCCATTCCCATTCCCATTCCCATGTGTTCCTTACTCTTCATCCTCTAACAATTGGTAAGCCATATTGAACAAAGTAAGCTGACTTTCTTTAGGTTCTTCTTCTGGCTTTGGAAGAATATAATGATAAGTTCCATCATTTGCTTGAATTCTTGCCTTCATCGTATCATTCAGCATAACCTCTAACACTTTCTTAATCCGGATCTTAATGGAGCTCTCATAAATTGGGAACATTAACTCAACTCGTTTCACCATGTTCCGTGTCATTAAGTCAGCAGAAGAAAGGAAGATTTTTTCTTCTCCATTGTGATGGAAGAAATAGATTCGACTATGCTCTAGGAAGCGTCCAACAATACTAATCACTTGTATGTTTTCACTAATCCCCTTTATCCCTGGTTTTAAACAACAGATACCCCGTACAATTAAATCAATCTGAACACCCGACTGAGAAGCCTCATATAATTTCATAATAAGCTCTTTATCGGTTAAGGAATTCATTTTAGCAATGATTCGTCCATTTCCATGCGCTTTTTGGTAGTAGATTTCTTCATCAATCAAATCCATTAAATCTTTACGAATATCGAAAGGAGCCATGGACAAATGATGGTAGTAAGGTTTTTCCGTATATCCACTTAGATAATTAAAGAAGTTCGTTGCATCAATCCCGAATTTGCGCTTAGTCGTGATAATGCCCATGTCTGTGTACAATGAAGCGGTTTGGTCATTATAGTTACCCGTTCCTAAATGGACAAATCGCTCAATATGACCATTTGTTTTCTTGACAACAAGCGTAATTTTACTGTGTGTCTTTAAGTAATTCATTCCGTATATAACGAGGCAACCCGCTTTCTCCAGTTCCTTTGCCCATTGAACGTTTTTCTCTTCGTCAAACCGAGCCTTTAATTCTACGAGAACGGTCACTTGTTTTCCGTTTTCAGCAGCTCTCTTTAATCCTGCAATAATTGGGGAATCTCCACTTACTCGGTATAATGTTTGTTTGATTGCCAAAACATCTGGATCATCTGCTGCTTCCGAAATAAGATCGATGATTGGCTCAAAGGACTCATAAGGATGATGTAAAAAAATGTCACGCTCTTTCGCTGCTGTAAATACGTTCTCATCATTTCCTAAATCTTGTGGTGGCTGGGGCATCAACGATGGGTAGACTAGATGATCTTTTTCCTTCTCGATATCTCCATAAAAGCGGAACAAATAAGTTAAATCTAGCGGGCCATTAATTTCGTATAGATCGTTTTCATGAATTTCAAGTACGGATAAAAGAAAGCGTACTACTTCAGGGTCTGCTCGTTCTTCTCGAACTTCTAGTCGAACAGCGGCACCCCATTTTCGTTTTTTTAATTCCTTTTCAATTTCTTTTAAAAGGTCACGGGCTCCTTCCTCATGAATGGTCATATCCGCATTTCGAGTAATTCGGAACTCCGTTACAGATTGAACCTGATAGCCTGCAAAAAACTTGTGGATGAAGTGACAAATTAAATCCTCCACCAGGACATATTGAAAGCCTTCAATATGGATGTATCGATCTAGCAATGTCGGTACTTGGACGATGGCTGTCTTTGGTTCTTTTTCATCCAGAAACACCTTGTCTTGTAAAACCACCGCTATATTAATCGATTTATTAAGTAGCATTGGAAAAGGACGATACGCATCAATAGCCATTGGAGTTAAAACCGGAAATATTTGTTCATCAAAGTAGGTTTCTAATTTTGACAGCACCTCGCCAGTCAAAGACTCCATAGGCAAAATAGAAATGGATTCCTCACGCAAATCCGTTTGTAGTGTGTGGTACATTTGATATTGTCTTTTCACCAATTCATGGTTATTCTCTGCAATCTTTCTTAGCTGCTGCTTAGGTGTTAATCCTGACTTATTATCGGTTTTATTAAACCCCGCTTTCACTTGATCCTTTAAACCGGCAACTCGAACCATGAAAAACTCATCTAAATTGGAAGAAAAAATGGCTAAAAACTTTAACCGCTCTAGAAGTGGATTTCGTTCATCAATTGCCTCTTCTAGAACCCGTTCATTAAAAGCAAGCCAGCTTAATTCTCGGTTATTGTAATAAAGAGGATTATCTAATTTATTCTCAATATTTTGAGTAAGAGACATGGAACTCATCCTTTTGCCAATAGATTTTCCACTATATCATAGTAAGGAATTATGAAGCGGGTATAAAGTAGACGTTAAAAGTTTGTAAAATTTCCTCATAAGGGTCATATTTTAATGCAAGAAATAACGTTAGGTCTACTCGACTGCTTTTTTAAAATGTAATTGAATAGGTATTTTTAAAGACTTTTCAAGATGTTTTTTTTGTTTCTCTGCCTGATATTTTTCTGGCATCCAATCCTGCGAGCAATATAATGTAATGTCGATACCTATTTCCGTCTTTTCAATTGTAAAATCGTCTATTATTTGACGCCTAGTTGCGTCTAGGCAGTATGCAAACTTCAGTAGCGCCCCCAAGGACCTTAGCTTTTTTTGGGCCTGTTTTGAAAACCAATCCTTATATGGCTGGACATATTGCTTAAAGACCGTCTTATTTTTGAAAGAAGCTACAAGTGCAAGTTCTAACCGTTCTTTGTGTAGTAGACCATCGATTGTTCGGTTTGCTAGTAGGTAGAAGGTATGTTGAGAACTAGATTCCGAATCGATATACTTTCCAAGGTTAAATACGTAGCTGGCCCGTTTTAATAACACCCAATCCGCATCCTGCCAATCAACAGCTGTCTGATCTTGAAGCTGATGGAATAATTTTCTCGTAAGCGATTGAACATGTAGGATTTGTTTAGGGTGAAGATCATAGTCATTTATAAGCTCTTGGATACTATCTTCTAAAACATCTGGGAATAAGTAAGTACCAAATTCTTTGGATAGTTGCTCATAAAACACGCCATCACGTAATCCTTTTCGGCTTAAAACAAAGCTTTCGGCTTGAACTGTTTCATACAAGGATGAAAAAACTGTGATGGCTGGAAGGATTATATCAGCGCGATCGGACGATAAGCCTTCGACCTTCAACAATTTTTCGTAGTTCAGACTAACTAGGTAAGCCATCACCGATTGTATATCTGCTACTTGCATTTTATATTGGTGAAGACCAGCTAAAGGATACTTTTTTAACGCTTGATCAATTTGTGCTAAATTTCGTGCACTTCCGCCGATGCCAATGAGTGGGACTTGCTTTTGCGCAAGCCATGGTAAAGAGGAGAACTGCTCCATTAAAAAATGACGAAGTTCAAATATTTCTTTCTCTTCTGGAATGATGTCCTTAAAAAATGAACGTAATGTAAGTGCCCCAAAGGGAAAGCTGTGAGCTTCCATTAACTGGCGATTTTTAAAATAGGTGACTTCGGTACTCCCACCACCAATATCTACAGTAATCCCTTCGTCGATGGAGGTAGCGTTCACGACAGCTAAGTACCCATAGAATGCCTCTTCCTTTTCAGACAGAACCCGAATCGGCAGACCAGTCCTTTCTTTTACTTTGTTGATAATATCGGATTGATTTTTAGCTTGACGTATAGTTGCCGTTGCCACACAGACAAGATCGGTTAAGGAATATGTCCGAATCACTTCACGAAAGCTTTGCAGCGTGTTAATCAAAATATCGAGACCTTGCTCAGTTAATTGATTTTCTGTGTTGAGGTGGTTACGCAATCGAGCAACAGCTTTCACATTCTCAACTTCGCGTAAGTGACCTGCTTTTTCTTGAAGGTATATGACTAATCGCATCGTATTAGACCCAATATCAACAATTCCATAGAACTTTTTTTGCAAGCTAATCACCTGTCTATATATTCTCTATTTTTATTGATTATATCATAGAGGAAAAGACAATAAAAAAAACACTTAAATCAAACCTTGATTTAAGTGTTTTTCGAGTTAAAATACTTGTTCTATTTCGGTCACACCTGGAACTTCAGCCATAAGAGCTCGTTCAATTCCAGCTTTTAATGTAATGGTTGAACTTGGGCAATTTCCACATGCACCCATTAAACGAAGACGAACAATTCCATCCTCTACGTCAACTAATTCAACGTCGCCACCGTCACGTAGCAAGAATGGACGTAACTTATTTAAGACTTCTTGCACTTGTTCATGCATTATCCATCTTCTCCTTTCCTACTGCTATCATTATAAAGGGTATTTGTATAAAATGCTATTTATAGAGTTTGATTTTTGTTTACATGTACGATTTTATTTTATCTTTTATTAAGTTTTTTGTAAAATGGAAAATATTAAGGAGAATGGGGGCTAAGGAAGAATGAGTGGAAATCAATCTATTTTAGTAAGTGTGTACGGTGCAAACCAAATATGTGCCAGCTGTGTGAACGCTCCTAGTTCCATCGATACGTATGAATGGTTACAAGCGGCCATTTCTAGAAAATACGAGAAAGCGGACGTTCGATATGAATATATAGATATTTTTGAGCCACCAAAAACAGATTTGCATCAGGAGATTAGAGAACAAGTGGAAGAAGATGAGCTGTTTTATCCGGTTGTTCTAGTTAATCATAAGGTTGTTGTAGATGGAATTCCACAAATTAAAACGATTTATCAAGCGCTAGAAGAAGTTGGGATAACGAAAGCGTAAGAATGCAAACGTTACAATTGTTTTATTTGAAAGATGATGATAGGATATCTTGATAGTGGGGGATTCATCTTCATGATCCGAGGTGAAATGATGAATCCGATAATTGAATTTTGTGTGAATAACTTAGCGAGTGGATCACAAAAAGCGATGGAAGAGCTTGAAAAAGATCCAGATTTAGATGTTATCGAGTATGGCTGTACAAGCTTTTGTGGAATATGTTCCATGAGTCTATTTGCCATTGTCAATGGGGAACCCGTAACCGCAGATAGCCCAGAGGAATTAGTAGAAAAAGTGTATGAATATTTAGAGGAGAATCCCCTATTTTAATATATACGCCATAGTGACTGTCAAAAGAAACGCAGTACTGTGGCGTTTTCTATACAAAGTAGATAAGGAATGGAGACCAATATGAATATACCATTTACAAAGATGCACGGCTTAGGGAACAGCTATATATATGTAGATTTATTTCAAGTGTCATTAGAGGAAGAGCAATTACCAGCAATCGCAATGTATATTTCTAATGTTCATACGGGAATTGGTTCAGATGGACTTATTTTGATTGGTCCAAGCGACAAAGCAGACGTGTCTATGAGGATTTTTAACAAGGATGGTTCGGAAGGAAAAAATTGTGGAAACGGACTTCGCTGTGTCGCAAAGTATGCATATGAGCATAAACTTGTTACAAGTACAGCTTTTACAATTGAAACGTTATCTGGAATTGTTACAGCACATGTGCATTTGTCAGGTAGCCATGTTGAAGAAGTGACAGTAGATATGGGAGTCCCTCGACTACAGCGAAAGGATATTCCTATGCTTGGAGTTGACAACAACCAAGTAATTGCGGAGCCTTTCTTAGTAGAAGGGAATGAACTAGAAGTCACAGCTGTTTCCATGGGAAACCCACACGCGATTTTTTATGTTGAGGACATTAATCAGGCGCCACTCCATGAGCTTGGCCCCATTATTACAAATGATGAGCGCTTTCCAGAAGGTGTAAATGTGGAGTTTGTCCAGGTTGCATCGGATAGCGAAGTCCATTTTCGTGTTTGGGAAAGAGGCTCTGGGATAACGCAAGCATGTGGGACAGGAGCTTGTGCAGCAGGTGTTTCCTCCGTATTGAATGGATTTGTGGATAAAGGAAAAGAGGTATGTGTTCATTTAAGTGGGGGAGATTTGTTTATTACGTGGGGCGAAGATGATCATGTATGGATGAGAGGAAAAGCGGAAACCGTTGCTAGTGGCACCTTCTCTTGGAATCAGAAAAGTTGATGAGATTGTAAAAGCTAGGTATACTAAGAGGTAGTAACAGGATAGGGGGACTTTTAATGGTTCTAAATATTACAGATAGCGCAAAGCATCAAATTAAAGAGATGATGAAGGAAGAAGATGCAGAAAAAGTGCGCCTTCGTTTTGGAGTAAAAGGTGGAGGCTGTAGTGGTCTTTCCTATGCACTAGGGTTTGATTATGATATAAACAACGAGCTTGAGTTCATAGAAGAAATTAATGAAATTCCAGTAATCATTACAAAACAAGATGTTCCAATTATTGAGGGAACAACCATTGATTTTAAACAAAACATGATGGGTGGCGGATTTACGATCGATAATCCGAATGCAATCGTATCATGTGGTTGTGGTTCTTCCTTTAAAGCGAAAGAACGGGAAGGTACACCAGAAGAGTGTTAAGGCTTTATAAGCGCAGCTATGCTGCGCTTTTTTTTTTTTTAGTCTACAAACTTTCCATGTTCAGGCTTTGCAATTTCATCAAAATGTGCTGTAAGTTGCTGTAAATCAGCTGTGAGCTGCTCCCCATGAATTGGTAGGCCATGTCCAGAGCAAGCGAAATGTGGTTCTAATTCTTTTAACTTTTGAACGGATTGCTCTGCTTTTGTCCAGTCTGTTGTAAAATACTTGGGTGGGCCACTTATTTCGTGTTTTTGCGTAATCACATTATAGAGTGATTCTTGTTTCACTGTACAAAAGGCATCTCCAACAATTAATGTTCTGTCTTCTTCGCAGAACAGAGAGATATGGCCTTCTGTATGTCCAGGGGTCGCTATCCATTTCCACTCTTCTAAGAATGGTACGCTTTGGTCAGCCGGCAAGGCATGAATATGCTCGTCTAAGTTAATTCCATGGTTGGGGAATAATGGAGATAGACTAGAGACTAATCCACCTTCCACATCAGCATCCCCTTTAGGATAAGAAGCTTTTCCAGTTAAATAGGGTAGCTCTTTTTCGTGTGCGTAAACAGGTACTTCCCAATACTTTATGAGATCGGTAATCGCACCGACATGGTCAAAATGGCCGTGAGTTAGGATGATGGCTTTCGGACTATGATTCGGTCCGAACATCTCTGCTGCATGCTCAATTATGGCATGTGCGGAGCGTGGCATGCCAGCATCAATGAGAACCCAATCATCCGTGTTCCGGTTTCGAACAAAGTAAACATTCACAATTTGTACTTGTAAGCCATATACGTTTTCGGAAATATCTTGGCGTTGGCCATTCCAAATACTTGCTAACGGGAAGATGGTGTCCTTGTAGGTATTTTCCATGTCACTTCCTCCTCCTTCGTTACTCGTCGCTTTACCTTCCCACAAATGGTACATTTTTATGAGGACTCGAGAAGGGAGTATATATATTAGCAGGAAGTTTCTGATATCAGCGTTTTATTCAGGATAACAGCGAAAAAAACGGTATATCAGCGTTTTTTTCATATATCGGCTATAAAAATGTTATTGGCGCTTATTTTGCTCTAAATTTCCAAAGAAAAACCGAGCTATTCTAGAATCTAAAATAGCTCGGTCTGGTTTAAGACTAAAACATACTCGTTGAGTGCTTTGGTTGTATTCTTGCATCTGGATCAATATAATTTTTGGCATTGTTGATAGCGGTTGGACCTTCGCCAAATCCAGAAGCGATTAAATTCACTTTTCCTGGATACGTACAAATATCTCCAGCTGCATAGATTCCTTTAATGTTCGTTTCCATTTTGGAATTAACGACAATACTGTTTTTATCAATTTCTAGGTCCCATTGCTTAATTGGGCCTAGAGAAGAAATAAAACCGTAGTTGACTAATACAGCATCTACATCGATTACTTCTTCGCGGTCGCCTTTCACTTCTTTAAGCTTTACTTGTTCTACTAAGTCTCCGCCGATAATCTCTTCGGGAACAAATGGAGTCATGAGTTTCACGTTGGAATTCATTAACTGTTCTACACTAGATTCATGCGCTCGGAATTCATTTCTGCGGTGAACAAGAATAACCTCTTTGGCAATTGACTCGAGCATGAGTGCCCAATCAACGGCAGAATCACCACCACCAAAAAGCATCACTTTTTTATCGCGGTATTTTTCCATGTTTTCTACAAAATAGTGAAGGTTTTTCCCTTCATATTCTTCAGCACCCGGAATGGTTAGCTTTCTAGGTTGAAAAGCACCGTTCCCAGCCGTGATAATAATAGTTTTTGTATAGTGAACCCCAGCATTTGTTGTAAGCTTGAAGGATTCATCCTCTAATCGTTCTACCGTTTCCACTGCTTCATTTAATACAATCGTTGGATCGAACAGAGAAGCCTGTTCCTTAAGGTTATCCACTAATTCTTGTGCTCGAATCTTGGGAAATCCCGCAACGTCATATATGTACTTTTCAGGATATAAGGCAGAAAGCTGTCCTCCGATGTGGGGAAGGCTTTCGATAATTTTAACACTAGCTTGACGCAAGCCTCCGTAAAAGGCGGTGAATAATCCGACAGGACCAGCGCCGATTACAGTAACATCATATATTTGATCTTTCATTATAATCCTCCTACATCATTAACTCCCATTAATCCGGGAAGTTTTGGTTCATTAGTATTTTAACACATGTTCCAAATAAATATAGAAAGATGCTTATTTGGAATCAGGATAAGAAAAATCTAGAAATAAATGAAATATTAGAATAATTGTTTCAGGGTTGAAAATGCTATGAAAAAAGGCTAAGATGAACATTAGGTAATTATACGAAATGTGACATTTTTCACATTGGAGTCTATCCTTATACGTGAAATATATCACGTTCTTTACAACTAAAAAATAAAGATGGAAGTGATTCGAATGAACAAACCTAAGATTGTTATTCTTGGGGCTGGATTTGGTGGCATAACAACAGCCGTCAAGCTCCAAAAAAAGCTAAGTAGAAACGATGCACATATCACTTTGGTAAACAAGCATGATTACCATTACCAAACAACTTGGTTGCATGAAAATGCAGCTGGTACTTTGCATCACGATCGTACTCGAATCCCAGTTAAAGATATTGTAGATACGAACAAAATTGATTTTGTTCAAGATACAGTTGTCGAAATTAAGCCAGATGAGAAGAAAGTTGTCTTAAAAAATGGTGAATTAGACTACGATTACTTAGTAGTTGGCTTAGGATTTGAAGCAGCTACATTTGGAATTCCTGGCATTATGGAAAATGCATTCACGATTAACAGTATTAACTCAGCACGTTTAATTAAACAACATATCGAGTATAACTTTGCAATGTACAACAATGAAAAAGAAAAGCGTCCAGAGCGCTTAAATATTATCATTGGTGGTGGTGGATTCACTGGTATTGAATTTGCTGGTGAGATTGCCAACCGTGTTCCTGAGCTTTGCAAAGAGTATGATATTGATCCAAAAGATGTTCGCATGATTGTGTTAGAAGGTGCTCCAACGATTTTACCTGGATTTGACCCTCAGCTTATCGAATATGCGATGAATTCTTTGGAAGCTCGTGGTGTTGAATTTAAAACAGGTGCTTTATTAAAAGAATGTAGAGTAGATGGTATTACGTACGAGAAAGATGAAAAACAAGAGGATATTCCTGCGTTAACGACTATTTGGGCAGCTGGTGTTCGTGCGAATTCTCTAATTGAAACATCTGGTTTAGAGCACAATCGCGGGAAAGTTCCGGTACAACCTGACTTACGAGCTCCATCTCATCCGGATGTATTTGTGGTAGGAGATTGTGCATTAATTATGAATGAAGAAACAGGTAGACCTTATCCTCCAACTGCACAAATTGCGATGCAAGAAGCAGAAACAATTGCTCATAACTTGTCTGCTCTTGTCCATGGAAAAGAGAACTTGGAATCATTTGAATTTATTAATAGAGGTTCTGTTGCTTCATTAGGGGATAGCGATGCAATCGGTGTTATCTTCGGTGATAAGAAAATCTTCGGTTGGACCGCTTCCTTCATGAAGAAAATGATTGATAACCGTGCGTTGTTCAAAATCGGTGGATTAGGACTCGTCCTGAAAAAAGGTAAATTTAATATCTTTTAATAAACAAAAAGCAAGGATGCACATCCTTGCTTTTTGTTTTTAGGAAGGCATTTTGTCATTTTCCATTAGACTACTTGTCTTATCCCAGTATTCATAATAAAATTGGGAAGATGGATTCTTCGAGGAGGAACAAAGAGTTGATACAGTTTATCGTTTCTATCATTTTATTTTTTGTATTGTTTTTTGGAATCGGATTTATATTAAATATGCTGTTAAGAGCAACGTGGGTGATGTCTTTTGTGTACCCAATCGTTGTTTGTTTTATTGTGGATGATTTTCCTTTTTCTACATATTTTCTAGATACAGGCGACGCTTTCTCTACTTTGTGGCTTAATCTTAGGGCTCTAACACCAGTAGATATTACTATATTAGCTTCAGGATTCGTAGGGACGATTATTGCTGGGTTTGTTATTCGCTGGTTGCGAAAACAAGGTTACCAAATGTTTTAGATTTTTCCGAACATTTAAATTTAAAGAAAATAGGTATAGAACGACTTGAAAGAGGGTAGGATGACACTCAGAGAGGTGTTATCCAAACATGAAGATAAGAAATGTTGGAAGAAGAGCTTTGATGACCATACTTTTTTTTGGTGCATTCTACTCTACTTTCGCTACTGTTACGAACGTACACGCAGTAGATTTAAAAATTGGACAAGTTCAATCCAATTCGCCTGTAGAGGATCGTTCACATAAACAAGTAGCTTTATCCTTGAAATCTTTTAATCACGAAAAAGCTACCACAAGATATATTTCAAGTGAACAGGTAAAGGGGCCAGAAACGTTACAGGAAGCCATTAATTTTGAACAGTACCCAAGTCAAACGGTTACGGCAACAGGCTATACAGCTGGTTATGAGTCAACGGGCAAAACAGAAGATCATCCAGAGTACGGGATTACGTATTCTGGTGTGAAAGTAAAACGAGATTTATATTCTACAATTGCAGCTGACTTAGATGTTTATCCAATCGGTACTATTTTGTTTATCCCTGGTTACGGATATGGGGTTGTAGCCGATAAAGGTGGCGCAATTCGCGGGAACAAGATTGATCTGTATTATCCAACTGTTGAGGCCGTGTATAATGAGTGGGGTAAACAACAGGTTGAAGTATATCTTGTGAAAAAAGGAGACGGATCCTTGTCTGAATCTGAACTTAACCAACTAAATGAAACAAAAGCATTACAGGTTTTTCGAGATAACTATAAGTAATTTGCAAGGCAAGAAATAGGACTATTCTTAGTAATGGGAATAGTCCTATTTCTATCATTAGATTAGGTATATAAGATAAGCGATAATAATACCAGAAATACCCCCAAAAAACACTTCAATCGGTTGATGTCCAAGTAATTCCTTCAGTTCGTTGCGTTTCTCGTAATCTTCTTTTTTAGACCAAACTTTTGCTTCTTCAACGAAATATTGAAAATCCTTGACCAAACGATTTAAAACGATGGCATGCTCTCCTGCATGTCTACGAACGCCAGACGCATCAAACATAGTTATAATACTAAATAGACATGAAACAGCAAAAATAGGAGACTCAAACCCTTGATCCATTGCTATTCCAGTAGTTAAAGCAGTGACAGCCGCTGAGTGACTACTAGGCATCCCACCGGTGCTAAAAGCAAGACCAGGCTTGAATTCTCTAGTAGCGATAAATTGTATCGGTATCTTAATTACTTGAGCAAACACGATGGCCGCTAGGGCTGCCATTAACGGCGTGTTTGAAAACAAATCCATCGAGTCCATTCATCCTTTCCACACGTAGTAATGCTTCTAGTATTACCCTATTATAAAATCAGAATAACATACAATTTTGTGAAAAGAATGGATGTTAAATTAATTTAACGCAAATTTAGGAATTCGTCTGGCAATCCGAACCATAATCACCGCAGCAATGATGGCAACTATAAAATCCTTAATCAGGAATGGAATCATTGCCATCCAAGCAGCACCATATCCTATCTCTAATTCTAACCAAGTGTTCATAGATAAGCTCATGTAAGAAACACCGATAACGTAATTCACCATTACACCAACGATGGATGCAACCGAATACGTAAAAATATTGGTTCCATTCCAGCGTTCCATGATCCAACCTGTAACCCATGCTACGAAAATAAACGACAAAAGAAACCCACCCGTATAATCAAATAAAATAAAGAGTCCCGCTTTCATTTGAGCAAATACAGGTACTCCGGCTAGTCCAATTAATAAATAGACAAGCATCGAAAAGGAACCTAATTTTCTTCCAAGTAATAACCCAGCTAGAATAGCAAAAAACGTTTGGAGCGATAGCGGAACGGATTTGCCTGCAATCGGGATTGCTAAGAAAGGGAACCAAACCGCTATGTTCGCTCCAATTGCCATTAATGCTACAAAAATTGCTCCTATAGATATATCTACAGCATTGAACTTTTTCATATAGTATCTCCTCTCTCTCGTTATCATAATAGAAGAGACTTATTTCATTGTCAACCAAAATAAAACAAGGTTAACAATCTACCAAGGTATGGAGAGAGTAAGCTTACAGGTTTCTATCTGAGTTCGTTTAGCAGTAAAAATAAATTGAATGCCGTCGGGGTTGTACTTTACTTCTGGAACTGTTGAAATACCAAGCTCATTGATATACGTTTTGATTTGCGAAGTATTAGATTTTTGAGCTGCATCTTTAATTTTATAGGCAAATCCTTGGTTATGCTCAATGTTTTGTAGAAGGGTATCCAAGTCCTTCATGACGACTTGACAAGTTTTGGCTGATGTTTCAAATTGGTGGGTCTGCACTTGTGGGAATATCGGATGCTCACGATAGGAATAAGGATGTCTAAAATGGTACATATGGAATGATCCTCCTTTTGCATTTACTATATGTTCTTTTTAAGAAGGGGTGTATAATGAAAAAAATCAATACGAAAGAGAGAGGTTATGATTTATATCTGAAGGAAGACGTATGGGATGACGAAATTGGAATTAAAACAAAATCAATAAAAAAAATCGCGGTGTATAAAACCGCGATTTTTTGGATTACTTAATGGCAGCGTCAAGAGCTACTTCAATCATATCATTAAAGGTTGTTTGTCTTTCTTCTGCAGTCGTTTCTTCACCTGTAATAATATGGTCTGAAACAGTGAGAACAGAAAGAGCTTGTACCCCATACTTAGCAGCTAATGTATAAAGGGCAGTGGTTTCCATTTCTATAGCTAGAACATTGTAGCTTGCAAGGAATTCGGCTAATTCTTTTCCATTATCCCGATAAAAACTATCACTTGTAAATACATTTCCGACGCGTAACTGTAAGCCTTTGGTTGATCCAATATCGTAGGCATTTTTCAACAATTCGAAGTCAGCTGTAGGGGCAAAGTCAATCCCGCCGAACGTCATACGATTCATTTGAGAATCGGTAGAAGAAGTCGAAGCAAGAATAACATCCCGAACCTTAACGTCTTTTTGAATAGCGCCACAAGTTCCAATGCGAAAGAGTTTTTTCACATCGTAGCTTTGAATCAATTCGTTTACGTAAATAGAAATGGAGGGTACCCCCATTCCAGTTCCTTGTACAGAGATTCGCTCTCCTTTGTATGTACCCGTATATCCATACATGCCTCTAACTTCGTTATAGCATGTAACATCATCAAGGAAGGTTTCCGCAATATATTTCGCGCGAAGTGGATCTCCAGGTAGTAAGATTTTATCAGCAATATCGCCTTTATTAGCACCAATATGTACGCTCATGAAATAAGCCTCCTGTATTTGAGTTTTGTACCTGTTAAAAGTATCATAATGGCTTAAATAACTCAAACACTGTAATAAGGATGAATAGATACGACATTTTTCACATAACCTCAACAAAGACATCGTTTTTATGTTTCTAATTATAGAGAATTCGTATATAATAAAAGTAATACATACAAGGGTACAAATTCCTTAGTGTGAAAATTTTGGTGATAGTTTAAGAAAGGTGGAAAACAATATGAAAGAAAAAACATTTACTATTACAGATGATACTGGCGTACATGCAAGACCAGCAACACTTCTTGTAAATAAAGCAGGACAATTTGAGTCCGAAGTGGAAATGCACTACAACGGGAAAACAGTTAACCTAAAATCTATTATGGGTGTCATGTCTCTAGGTGTACCAAAGGGAGCTCAAATTAAGATTACAGCGGATGGTAGTGACGAAGAGCAAGCACTTCAAGGTATCGAAGAAGTAATTAAAGAACACTTAGGTGAATAATAACGTATAGTAAATTAAAGCTAGAGACTTCTCTCTAGCTTTTTTTACCGAATAAATAACTATTATGCGATAATGAATAGATAGCAAAAGAGGTGTTTAACGTTGAAAATATCGGTGTCACAATTACCAGGAATCGGGCAAAAAATTTCCTTGAAAACAGCGGAAGATAGCATGTTAGTTATTGTTGTCCATCATACAGGCAAAAGAGAATTGTATTTTTTTAATGATGCAGATAACGATGAAGCTGATTTCGCCATGGACCTAACACCAGATGAAACACGAGAGCTCGGAGCACAGTTGCTTGGAGCAACCTACCAACCGGTGGATGCGGATAAGCTGAAAATCTTTAGAAAACAGGTCGTTGTAGACTATGTAGAAGTGAAGGAAGGTTCGCCACTGATTAACCTTACTATCGAAGAATCAGATATTCGAAACAAGACAGGAGCTACGATTATTGGAATTGTCCAAGGAGACGAAACGATTGCTATTCCAGAGATTCATACGAAAATTGCACCGGGAGATGTCCTAATCTCAATCGGAAAGCAAGATCAAATAGATGCGTTACACGTACTTTCTAAAGGGGAGCGGTGATAGTCCTTGCATAGTGACTTTCCTATATTACTAGGTGCTGGGTTAGTATTACTAGGGATATTTTATTTAGGGATTTTAAGCTTGAAAATTAATTTCCCAAGTGTCATTTTATATATACTATTTGGTATTGTTTTAGCGGACGTATTAAGTGATAACGAAATTCTTCATTTCGCTAGCGAAATAGGTATTGTGCTTCTTTTCTTTCTCCTCGGTTTAGAATTCAATGTGAAGCGACTAGGTGGGATCGCGAAAAAGATTTGGTCCTCGGGCTTGTTAGATGTAGGATTAAGCCTTGGTGTTGCGATGCTTTTTGCCTTTTTGTTCGGAATGGACTGGTTTAGTGCGTTCATTGTCGGAGGTATTACATATGCCACTAGTTCTTCCATTACAGCCAAACTTCTAGATGATAAGAGCCGAATGGCAAACGCAGAGACCGAATTTATTCTCGCGCTCTTAATCTTTGAGGATTTGATTGCTCCTATAATAGTTGCTGTCATTCTAGGTATTCATACAAGTGGTGAGTTTCATACGAGTGATATAGTTCTATTGTTTGGAAAGATAATTGGACTAGCATTGCTAGCAATTCTTCTAGGAAAAACCGTATTTAAGAAATTTGAGGAATTGTTAATAAAGATTGATGACGAGGATATAAAAATCGTTCTCCTCATTGGACTATCTGTTTCGTTTGGGGGGTTAGCGATGCTTCTCGGTCTGTCGGAGGTATTAGGTGCCTTCTTAGCCGGGATGATGCTCTCGGAAATTGGGAAAATAGAGAGAGTGGAACATACGGTTTCTCCTGTACGTGATCTGATGCTTCCAACATTTTTTGTCTATTTTGGAACGACGATCCAACTTGGGAATGGGCTACCGCTTCCTTGGCTGATTGTCGTATTAATCATATGGTCCATGATAGCAAAGATTTTAGTAGGAATTATCGGGGGGCGCTGGTATGGCCTTTCCAAAAAAGTGTCGTTAAGAGCAGGGCTATCCATCTGCGCACGAGGTGAATTTTCTGTTGTAATTGCATCTGTTGCGACTGGTACCGTTAAAATATTGGGTGGTATCTATATCCTTATTGCTGCTTTTATCGGTATGATTCTTTTTGATCAGGCTCCGAAGATTGCAAATAAAATATACGGTAAAGGAAAGAAACAAAGTCGAAACTTAAAAGTACCAGGATCGTAAAAAGGAAAGCGTGGTGGCTTTCCTTTTTTTAACGAAAATATCGTTTTTCTAAGTCTTCTAACTGCTCTAATACCTTTGTTTGAAATTCTGAAGAACCTTGTTGTTTAAATTTCTCTTTTTGAGTTTCAAGTGCAGCTTTTAACGATTCTGTATAGTCCGGTATTTCATCTATATAAGGGTGGGTGGCGGATTTAGATACGTTCATTTTTTCTTGAAAGCTTAACGCCTTTCTTTGGTGAAAAAACACATCCTCTGTTTTACCGTAATTATGTATATCCCCTTGGAGCGGATGCTTTAAGACAGCTAAAACTTTTATTAAGTAATGTTCACCACGGTCCTCTACAATCTCTCCCACATATGTTCCAGACTTATAATGAGCTTTTACGATATCGCCAATTTTTCCATTATCCATTTCACTCATCCTTTAATTGATGTCGTATATAATCTATCTTCTCAAAATCAAGGAAGAAGTACAAGCATGTTGTATTGTCACAAAAGGTTGAAAAGCTGTCACTGATTATTGGAGTAAGCTTTGTTATACTATGGGAAGAAGGAAGTGATTGCGTATGATGGAATTTCTGTATTTTCCGGAAGACAAAAGCTTATATATTCCATCCGTCTTGATGCTCTTAGTATTTGTTATCGGTGCTGCAATCGCTATGCGTTTGTTAATCAGAGCATCTAAAAAAGAAGAAAAGAAGTTTGATCAAGAGTATCTTTCAAAAGACGAAACGGAAAAAGGATAAAGGAAAGGTTTCGTGTCCATACTATTCCCATACTTTTATGAAAGGGGTATATGTATGAGACATGTAGCTATTCTGGTATTTCTCATTCTTCTTGTTTGTTTGACAGGATGTAAGGAACCAACAAGAACCCCGCTGAAAATAGACATGTATAACACTGCTGGTGATACAATTGGAACGGCAAACTTAGTGGAACAACCGGATGGAGTTAAAATACAGCTCAAGATTGAAGGATTAGAACCGGGTTTTCATGGCATTCATGTTCATGAATATCCAGTATGCGAAGGACCAGATTTTAAATCTGCAGGAAGCCATTTTAACCCAGACAATAAAGAGCATGGGTTAATGTACACAGAAGGTCCACATTTAGGAGATTTACCTAATATTGAAGTACCTCCTGATGGATTGGTGGATACAGAGCTTACGGTCAACGGTGCAACGTTATTGGATGGGAAAAATTCCTTATTACGAAATGAAGGGACGTCACTAGTTATTCATGCTTCCCAGGATGATGGGGTTTCACAACCAGCCGGTAATTCAGGGGATCGAGTAGCTTGTGGGCAAATCCAGTTAGAAAAAGAAGGAGAGTCTCCAAGCGATCCGACGGAAACGAATAAACCTGATATGATGAAATAAAGAAGGCCCTTAATTGGAGCCTTCTTTCCCTATAACGCTCTTTTATGCAGTGCCTCCAAGATTCTATTTAACCCAAGATGAAGAGTTTCTGTTGGACAAGCGACATTGATTCGCATAAATCCTTCCCCTTCTTTTCCAAACTCAATTCCATCATTTAACCCCACTTTGGCATCCTCTTGCATAAATTGCTTTAATTCTTTTTGCGACAACCTCATTGCTCGGCAATCTAACCAGAGTAAATATGTGCCTTCTGGTTCAATTAAAGTGATTTCATCACGAGTAGAAAACGCATCCCGAACTAGTGAGATATTAGTGTCAAGCACCTCAAGTAATTCCTCTAACCATTCTTCTCCCTCTTGATAAGCAGCCTCAAGTGCTAGGATTCCCATTGTGTTTAAAATGCCGAGGCCTTGTTTTTTAAACTGTTTTTTTAAGAGTAGCTTTTTCTCTTTATTAGAAATGATAGCAAAAGAAATGCGGAGTCCAGCTAGGTTAAAGGTCTTGGTTGGAGACATGCAAGTAATCGTTCTATTTGCAATCTCTTGACAAAGAGAGGCGATTGGAATATGACTATTTGGTTGATGGATAAGGTCTGCATGGATTTCATCAGATAAAATAAGGACGTCATATTGCTCGCAGAGCTTCGCCATCCTTGTTAATTCTTCTTTTGTCCAAACTCGCCCTACAGGGTTATGCGGATTACTTAAAATAAAGGCTTTTACTCCTTTTTGGAATTGGGTTTCCAGATGGTTAAAATTAATTTCATATTTTCCGCTTCTTAGCTCCAAAGGATTTGTTAATAGCTTGCGGTCATGGAGATTTACTAGGTCGTAAAAAGGTGCATAAACCGGTGTTTGAATAAGAATGGCATCTCCAGGTTCTGTATAGGCTTGAACAGCTAAATGCAAGGTTGTAATAACGCCTGGGCTATAGACAATCCAATTCTCATCGATGTCCCATTGATGACGACGCTTTACCCAGTTCATGACAGATTGATTCACGTTAGCATCGGTTAATGTGTACCCATATATTTGATGGGAAACTCGTTCTGAAAGTGTTTCTGTAACAGCATTAGGGACTGGAAAATCCATATCTGCAACCCACATTGGAATCACTTCATTGGACCCATAGAGCTTTTTAACCATATCCCACTTCACAGACTTTGTGTTTTTTCTATTCACTACCTTTTCAAATGTACCCATGTCACGTCCTCCTTTCCTTCTTAATCCTAGTGTATCATGTATAGAAAAAAGAAGGATGCACGGTGCTTGGGGGAAGAAAGGCAAAAAGAAAAAGCAAAGCTCATTTGCTTTGCTTTACAGGGGGAATACGAGAAAGTCTTACGTAAATAAGTATTTCCACATATGACAGAATCTAAACATAAAATATTCAATTTTTCATGAAATATGGAAGAAAAGTAGCTGGGAATAGGATATCCTTTGCTTAGGGTTTAACAACTATGATAGAATTAATAATTGCTTATTAGAAACGAAAACGAAAAATTATCGGGAGTTGTTGTTCATCATGACAGAAAATTTCAAAGAAGGTCAAGTAGTAGAAGGGAAAGTAACAGGGATTCAGCCGTACGGAGCATTTGTTGCGTTAAATGATGAGGTGCAAGGTCTTGTACATATTTCTGAGGTCACACACGGATATGTAAAAGACGTAAATGAATTTTTATCTGTAGGGCAAGATGTTACAGTGAAAATTTTAAATATTGATGAAGAAAAGAACAAGTATTCTTTATCTATTCGTGCGACACAAGAAGCACCAAAGCAAGTGGAGAAAAAACAAGCTCCTAAACAACGAGGAAAAGCTACACCACAACAAGAAGCACAGCCAGCAGGATTCAACACATTAAAAGATAAACTGGAAGAATGGATTGAACAATCCTCAGAAAGAGAAAATACATTCAAGCAATAATGTGTATAGGAAAATACCTACCAGGTCCAATCTGGTAGGTATTTTTTGTGAACATTGTAAGGATAAAAAAACAACAGGAGAACATTTATCGTTCTAATCTTGCTTCTCTTTGCGTAGCGGTTTCTTCTGAAGTTCTGAAAAGCAATGGTAAAGCTAATAGCCCACTAATCCCAACTAACGTATAGATGATGCGGGCAAACGCTCCACTCTGTTCTCCACCACCAAAGATTGCGGCAACTAAGTCAAATTGGAAAAGTCCGACTAGACCCCAATTGATAGCTCCGACAATAACTAACAATAGTGCAAGACGTTTGATAAAGCCCATCGTAACATTACCTCCTTTTCATAACGTTCTATAGTAGGATGACAAATCAAGCTTGAAACTATACAATTTTCCAAATCCAAATAGTCCCTCTTTTTTCATAACTTGATTTAAATAGTCCGTTTCGGTAAATTTAAGGAAGGAACACTATAAACCAAACACAATGGGAGGTAAGGAAATGAGTTATATTCGCTTCGAGTATGAGAAAGCTATAACTTTCTTTGAAAAGCACGAATTAGACTATTTACAAGAGCCTGTTAAGCTTGCTCATCAACAGTTACATACTAAATCAGGTGCAGGAAATGACTTTCTGGGCTGGTTAGATTTACCGAAAGATTATGATAAAGAAGAGTTCGATCGAATTAAGCAAGCAGCTCAAAAAATCCAATCAGATTCTGATGTGTTGCTTGTCATCGGTATTGGAGGATCTTATTTAGGAGCAAGAGCTGCGCTTGACATGTTAAACCATTCTTTCTATAACGTACTTCCCAAAGATAAAAGAGGCTTTCCTCAAGTGTTATTTGTAGGGAATAGTATAAGTGCACCATACATGAACGACTTATTAGAAGTATTAGAAGGAAAGAATGTATCTATTAATGTTATTTCGAAAAGTGGTACAACAACTGAGCCAGCTATTGCTTTTCGCGTATTCCGTAAGTTTCTTGAAGAGAAATATGGGAAAGAAGAGGCGAAGAAAAGAATCTATGCCACAACAGATAAAGCAAAAGGTGCATTAAAAACATTAGCAACAGAAGAAGGCTATGAATCCTTTGTTATTCCAGACGATGTAGGTGGCCGTTTCTCTGTGCTGACTGCAGTAGGTCTTCTACCAATAGCGGCGAGTGGGATTGATATTGACGCTATGATGGAAGGCGCTCAAAAGGCTCGTGAGGAGCTAAGCTCTGAAAACCTTTTTGAAAATCCTGCTTATCAATACGCAGCGGTTCGAAACGTTTTGTATAATAAAGGAAAAACGATTGAAATGCTAGTGAATTATGAGCCAGCACTTCAATATTTCTCTGAATGGTGGAAACAATTATATGGAGAAAGCGAAGGGAAAGATCAAAAGGGTATTTTCCCGGCTTCTGCAAATTTCTCAACGGATTTGCATTCCATGGGGCAATACATTCAAGATGGTAGAAGAGATCTATTTGAAACAGTTTTACATGTGGAAGAACCGAAATCTAATCTTACACTAGAGAAAGAGGACCAAGATCTTGATGGTCTAAATTATTTAGCCGGTAAGACCGTGGATGAAGTCAACCAAAAGGCATACCAAGGTACAATGCTTGCTCATACAGATGGTCAAGTTCCAAACCTAATCGTTCATCTCCCGAAGCTAGATGCTTACACATTTGGATATGCCGTATATTTCTTTGAAAAAGCATGTGCGGTAAGTGGCTACCTCCTAGGTGTAAATCCGTTTGATCAGCCAGGAGTAGAAGCGTATAAGAAGAACATGTTCGCTTTATTGGGAAAACCTGGATTTGAAGAAGAAAAAGCAAAATTAGAACAAAGATTGAAATAATGGAAAACCCGCCCTTATCGGAGCGGGTTTTGTTTTCATAAAAATTACGCTACAAACGGAACCTCGTCGTCCAATGGTATTTGTGCTTCTTGTGCCTTTTTAGCTCCTCGGAAGAAGGTTAATGTGATGACAACGGTTATAATGCCTGCTCCCATATAGGATATTGGTAAGGAGAGGCCAAATCCGATTTGGGCGTTTAATATATACGTGAATGTAGCCATTGTCATGAATATACCCGGAATCATTGGGATATAGTAATTCTTCTTGGCGATATACAAATACATGGCGCCAACCCATAAAGCAATAACAGCGGTAGATTGGTTTGCCCAAGAGAAATATCTCCATAACAAGGTAAAATCAATTCGGGTTAGTAGAAACGAAATAGCAAACATCGGTAACGCAATCCATAAACGGTTTAGCGTTTTCTTTTGGGTTACGTTCAGATAATCTGCAATAATCATTCGAGCACTACGGAATGCCGTATCCCCAGAAGTAATCGGCAAAACGATAACTCCGAGAACAGCGAGCGTTCCACCTATCGCCCCTAACAATGTCGTGGATACTTCCGTTACAACCGCACCTGGACCACCGCTTGCCAGTATTTCGTTTAATCCAGCAGATCCGTTAAACATGCTCATGGCAGCAGCTGCCCAAATCATCGCGATAATACCTTCTGCAATCATCATCCCGTAAAAAATGAAGCGACCTTGCTTTTCATTTTCCGTTGTACGAGAAATAATTGGAGTTTGGGTTGCATGGAATCCAGATAATGCACCGCAGGAGATTGTTAAAAATAGTAGTGGGAAAATTGGGGCATTATCAGGATGTAAATTTGTAAAAGATAGCTCTGGTATTGGAGCGCCTGTAAAGATTAAGGTAATTCCAACTCCAATCGCGGAAATTAATAATAATGCTCCGAAAATTGGGTAAAAGCGACCAATGATTTTATCAATTGGAAGTAAAGTAGCTAAGATGTAATAGATGAAAATTGCTGCTAATATTAGCCCCAAGGATGCCCAACCGCCCATTAAGTTGTTTAATAAATCAGCTGGTGCGGTAACGAACACCGTACCTACTAAAAGTAGAAGCAAAACAGCAAATCCATTTACAACGTGCTTCATTACTTTTCCTAAAAATTTCCCGGCTAGTTCTGGCAAATGGGCGCCATGGTTTCGAATCGATATCATACCAGTTAAATAATCATGAACGGCTCCAGCAAAAATACAGCCAAACACGATCCACAGGAAGGCGACAGGACCGTAAAGCGCTCCCATAATTGGACCGAAGATGGGGCCGACTCCAGCAATGTTCAATAGCTGAACAAGTGAATTTTTCTTTTGGTTCATCGGAAGATAGTCCACACCATCGGAATGGCTGAAGGCAGGGGTTTGACGCTGATGATTAACCCCAAATACTCGTTCTACAACTTTTCCATACGTAAAATAACCAATTATAAGAAGTAATATTCCGGCAATAAACGTAAACATTAGTTCTCCTCCTTATCCAATATCTACATCCATTGTATATGAAAGCGTTATCAATTATGAGAAATTGGGGGCAACGTGTCTGATTCAAAGATTGACATGTCGTTTTAAAGTGTTAACATGTTCTGATTATAGCTCAAGCTGAGCTCGTAATGCTTTGACATAGTTTCGGCTGACCGAAAGTAGTTCTTCAGTGCCATCCATTTCTAACTGATAAGCGCCGTTAAACCATGGAATGAGCCTTGACACATGATTTAAGTTTACGAGATAGCTTTTATGAATTCGGAAAAAGGAGTACTCCTTGAGTCTTGCTTCCAGCTCTTTTAAAGGAGTTTTGGTTTCATATTCTTTGCCAGCTACTACGATTTTTGATACTCGATTATCTCGATAAATGAACAATATATTATGAGGATTTAGATAGACAATTTCTTCTCCCTCTATGGCTAACTTAAATGGAGTTTGTCCAGCTAATTCCTCTTGTTTGCTAAGTAAATAGCGTTCTAAACGCTGTACCGTTTCATCTAGCTCTTGCGGGTCAAATGGTTTTACGAGATAATCTACTGCTTCTTGCCTAAATGCTTCCACAGCAAAATCTGGATATGCAGTAGCAAACACAATGAGTGGTGTTTTCTTTAATTCTTTTAGCATACTAGCGGTGTCCATTCCGTTTCTTTTAGGCATTTCAATGTCTAAAAAAATGACATCTGGTTGGAGTTCAATCGCTTTTGTAATACATTGGTCTCCGGACTCCGCTTCCCCAACAATACGTATTGGCGGATATGTCGATAAAAGATGAGATAATTCTTCCCTACTATACCGTTCATCATCCACGATGAGTACCGAAATTGTGGATCTCATACATGTTCCTCCCGTCTTTATATTTCAAATGTAACTTCTGTTCCTTTCATAGGTTCGCTTTTTATGACGAGTAGAGATTCTTCGCCATACATCATTTGAAGCCTGCGATTGACATTATATAAGCCAATTCCAGTACTTTCAGATTCCTCATAGAATTCCTTGCAAATGTGCCCCTGTTTTCGAACGTCCATTCCATCTCCGTTGTCTCGTACCGATATTTTGGTTTTGCCGTTTGGGGTAGATTGGATGGAAATGTGTATTTGACAGTCTATTTCTCGATCCTTAATTCCATGCTTTACGGCATTTTCCACAATCGGCTGTAATAGAAGTGGTGGAACTTTATGACGAAGTAAACGATCTTCTATGTCATAATCTACAGTCAAACGGTCGACAAAGCGTGCCTCTTCAATATGGAGATAGGCTCGGACATGTTTCAATTCTTGCTCCAAAGTAGTTAAGGTAGAAGTGGTTCCTCGTATGTTTTGCCTTAAAAAGTGGGATAAGGAGACCAGTAATTTTCGAGCTTTGTTTGGATTCGTGCGAATTAAGGATACGATAATGTTTAAACTGTTAAATAAAAAATGAGGACTTATTTGTGCTTGTAATGCTCGTATTTCAGCTTCTTTCGCTAATTCAAAGGCACGATCAGCCTCTGATATATCTAATTGATTGGATAATAATGAGCTTAACCCTTTCATCAACTGGATGACAACATCCGTTATTTCTTTCTCCGAACGAAAATAAAATTTTAGTGTACCTATCGTCTCGCCTCGTTGTTTCAACGGAGCAACGATGACGGCAGATAGAGGGCAATCCTCTTCTCTACAACGAATATCTTCATGCTTGGCTACAACTAAGGTTCCTTTTTCTATTACGGTCCGAGTGACATCGGTCTGAATCGGGGAGTGACACTTATGGTGATCATCCGCTAGACCAACATGGGATAATATTTGCTTCGTATCGGTAATGGAAATAGCACTTGCTTCTACTTCCTGTAACAAGATTCTACAAACTCCTTTTGCTGAATCTGGATTTAATCCTTTTCTTAAGAAGGAAACCGTGCTTTCAGCTAGTCGAAGTGCCTTTTGTGCTTGAAGTGCACCCATTTTTTCTTCCTCATTCAATACACTTTGTACAATAAGTAAGAAGATGGCAGAGCCTATTCCATTGGCTAAAATCATAGGAATTCCAATCCCTTGTACAAGATCATATGCCTGATTAAAAGGTCGAGCAACTAATAAGATGATCATCATTTGGATAGCTTCTGCTGAAGCACCAACAAGGAACGCTTTCTTTGGCGATACGTGTTTATTTTTACGATGCAAGGCACCAGAAATCAATCCAGCGATGACTGCAGAAAATCCACAAGCAAATCCGGTAAATCCACCTAAGCTAAAACGGTGGATGCCTGCTATCAACCCTGCTCCTATTCCGACTTTATATCCCCCTAGCAATCCAGCTATGACAACCCCAATAACGCGGGAGTTTGCTAATGCTTCATTATAAGAGAGGTTATTAGCCCAACGGTCAAACTGAAAGGAGTCGGGACTGAATGTTAATCCTGAGTAGGTACCAATAATTCCGAAAAAGCCAAAGAATAGAATAGCAAGATACTGTTGCTTCTTTCCTAATTGATCAGCATGAATCATTTGTCTAAAAAAACGAAACCGCGTCAAAATAAACGCAATCATAACAATGATGCCTAGTCGTTCTAACATCGTAAGCATCAGTTCAAACATAGTTGTAACCCCTTCAATGTATTCGCTTTTTTATTATACGGGACTTTCGAGTTTAAGTGGTAAGAAAACTATCTTTATGGAGGTTGCAGAAAACATAAAATTGATTGGAAGGGGTAAAGTAAAGGTAAAGAATCTTTAAAGGAGTTTTTTTATGATTCCGATAGCCTCGAGTCTTGAAAATAAAGTATTTTCTCTTTATGAACTAGAAAAACAACTCAAGCCACTTGGATATGTGATTGGTGGAAATTGGGATTACGACGAAGGAGCTTTTGATTATCAAATGGCAGACGAGGATGGTTACGAATATCTCCGTATTCCTTTTAAAGTGGAATCAGGGATGTTAGATTCACCTGGAGCAACCGTTCGGTTAGGGAGTCCGTTTGTATTAGCTCATATTTATCAGGATGGAGTAGATGACCATGCAGATAACGGAGCTCTACAAGGGATGATTAATCAGTTTCAATCCCCTGTTGACTCAGATGCAGACATTTCTGAAAAATACGTCAACAGAGGGAAGAAACTCATCAAACAATTAGAGAACATGCTAGTCTAATTTCGACAGAACAATCAATGTATCTTCAGCAGCAATAATTTTTTGGAATGGAGGGTTGATAATTAGCTCTCCATTTCTTCTTATACCAACCAAGATTTGCTCGGAAGCTACTAAATAATCCGATGTATCTAGAAATGTTTTACCTTCTAGATGTTTTGGTAGCTCTACTTCTTTAAATTGTTGGTTAGAAAACAATTCTAAAATTAAATCAAATGGTTCAACGGGCTCATCACGAAAAAGTTCATGGTAAAAGAGTGTGCTCATAAAGTCGTTTGATCGAATCACAGAGTCTGCACCTGCTCTTGTCGCATTGATGGTTTGGTCTTTCGTAAGAATTTCGGTAATAATTGTGACGTTTGGATTATTTCCTCGAATAGCCACAGTCGTCAGGATACTTTGTTGATCCGCCTCTCGTTCATTTTTCGAAGGATCGGAGGTAATGACGACACAGTTCGCTTCTTTTATATTTGCCTTCCTTAATGTTTCATCCTCCGTGGCATCTCCTCTGATAAAATGAATATTATAGTCCTGATCAGGAATGCTACCTAACGTTTGATCAATCAGAACGATGGATTGCTCACTGTGTCTCTCTTGAACCTGGTGAAGTAATTGCTTCGTTCTTTCATTCCAGCCCACAAATATAATGTGAGCTTTCCCATTATATTTTACTTTTCCTTTAGAAAAGTCATGCTCTAGATTCACGGTTTTGGCTGATACAGTCGCCATGTAGAATGTAACGAGACCGCCACCAGCTAGGATGAGTAAGATGGCCATCATACGACCAATGGTGCTTAATGGTACATAATCTCCGTATCCGACAGTAGAACCAGTTACGAAAGCCCACCAAACCCCATCAAAAATAGTAGGAAAGCTTTCAGGCTCTACAAAATGTATAAGGACACCGAATAAGAACATAAGTATAATCACAGTTAAAAACAAACGATATAATAATGGAATTCTAAAATAGAAATGCCATAATTGCTGTAAGTTCACGGTAAGTATCTCCTTTCTGTCTCAGTATGGACAAAAAAGAGGATGAATTAACATGCTTGTTTTTATGGAAGTGCGTGCTCCTATATATCGGCGGTAATTTTAGGATTTCAGCGATTAATTTCATATTTCAGCGAAAAAGTCTACATATCAGCGAATTTTTCCGTTTATCAGCGAAAACAAATATATCAGCGCTTTATAAGGGAATCTGAAACGACTTCAGCAAGTCTTTTAAGGCGGGACGTTTATTTCCGTCTCTTCCCGTCACTGCAGTAGCGGTAATTAACGAATTTATTACGGCTTCTTCCGTTGCTTCCCCGACCGCGCGAAATGCTTCATCGATTTCTTCTTCATGAATAGTTTGGAGTGAAGAGATTTTCCCTGTTTTTTGATGAGAAACTTTGTTAGCAGTAGTAAATCCAATTGCAATTTCACCACTTCCGTTTGTGATGATGGAACCAGTCCGTGCGAGTCCTGTACTTGTTCGTTTTAGAATTCGATTTAGTTGGCGTTCGGATACAGGTAAATCCGTTGCAACGACCATCATAATAGACCCTTTATCTTTTTCTTCCCAGGATGGTAGTATTTTTTCTTTTAATGCTTTTCCAATTTGGTTTCCTTGGATCGTTAAATCATGTAAAATTCCAAAATTCGTAACGACTAGAACACCGAGTGTATAAGTCCCGTGATCTAATTCCATTATTCGGGAGGAAGTTCCGACGCCACCTTTTAATGAGTAGCATAGCATTCCAGTACCTGCACCAACTGTTCCTTCTTCAACAGTGGAAGAAGCCGTATGTATCGCTTGGAAGATATGATCCTTTTTGATTTTTTTGGCGCGTATGCTGTTTAAAAACATATCATTACATTCCCCTACAACGGGATTCACTGTCCCTGTTGTTTGTCCAATTTTCGGATTTTGCTCCAACATGTAATCAATCAATGCATCGGCTGCCAAGCCAACACTTAATGTATTCGTCAGAATAATAGGTGTTTCGATGGTACCAAGCTCGGTGACCTGGATGGAGCCAGTGGTTTTTCCAAACCCATTTATGACATGAGTAGAAGCTAACACTTTTTCCTGAAAAATATTCCCTTGGTGTGGAAGAACGGCGGTAACTCCTGTCTGTGTATCTTGATTACTTAAGGTAACCTGTCCGACTGTTACTCCATCTACGTCCGTAATACTGTTTTTAGGGCCAACAGTCATTTCGCCGATATGTATTCCATACTCTCTTATTCTTTTTTGTTTCTTCATGTTTTCAGCCCCAATCTTTTTAATTTATCTTAACATGGGAGTAAAGTATGCTCTGGTATTTAAGACTGTTATATACTAGTCAGGGATTAAGAGAGAGAATAAATCTAAGTTGGGAGAGTAATTAGAATGATTCATGCGATCATACTATTTGTGCTAGCAGGTATAGCCGAAATTGGCGGCGGTTATCTAGTTTGGTTATGGTTGAGAGAAAGTAAGCCTTTTTATTGGGGATTCGCTGGCGGTCTGTCATTAGCCCTTTATGGTATAATTGCTACGTTCCAGTCCTTTCCGTCATTCGGTAGGGTGTATGCTGCTTACGGTGGTGTGTTTATTGTGCTCTCCGTTTTGTGGGGATGGGGTATAGATAGAAAAACACCGGATCTATATGATTGGCTTGGAGCTGGGATATGCTTAATTGGTGTTGCAATTATGTTATTACCCCGCTCCTAAGCTTTTTGTCGAGTGAGGACAGGAACAGAACATCACTATGATATTCTGTTCTCTCCTGTTAGACAGATGAGATTGTTTCTTTTAAACTCCGATACACTTCTGCCCAAAAATCCTTGTTATCTCGATAGGCTTTCGTAATAAAAGTAAACATTTCTTGTTGCTTTTCTTTAAAATCCTCCGCATCTTTTTTCGGTAATTTAGAGGTTGAATCGTCGACAAAGGCTTGTATTTTTGGTGCACGTGGTCCCCATTTTGCTACTTCATCGCCGGATTGATTGATAAAAATAAAGATGGGTATTGAACGTGATTTCCCGTTCGTTAAGTATTGATCCATTAGTTCGAGATTCTGATCTCTTTCGAGAATTCGCACTTCTATATTAGCTTGCTCAGCAATACGAAGAAGGATCGGAATATTCATCATGGCGTCCCCACACCAATCCTCAGTTAGCACAATTGCTCTTAAATTTTGCTGTTTTAGGGACTCGAAAAATTCCCTATCCTGAGGCAGTTCAAATTCATCATATACTTTTAATAGGTCTTCTTTATGAGTATTCATGGATTCTATGAAATCATCTGGTTCTTTTCCTTTATTATACCAATTCTCTAGTGACATGAATCGCACTCCTTCCATCTAGTAGTGTACGGATACCCTTTTGAAAAGTAAAAGAAAATGACCTGTTATATAAAGGATTTCCTCAAAAGAGGTAGAATATCAATGAAAAAGGCTTGGAGGAGTATGTTATGGAAGACGAGCAGTTATTAGGCATTTTTAATAATCAAATAAGAAAGGGACCTGCCCCCATTGGATACAGGAAAGAGGTAAGTCCTAACACAGTAAGACATATCTCTACAACAGGAGAAAAAGGATTCATTTCTTATTCTTCTTTGCAAGAAGGGAATGTAGAATCGGTTATTAAGGAAGAAATAGAATATTTTAAGCGCATGAAACAATCCTTTGAATGGAAAGTATATAGTTATGACCAACCGAAGGAACTGAAAGAAATTTTGTTGAATAAAGGCTTTAAAGTGGATGAGGAAGAAGCATTGATGGTCATTTCTCTCGAACAGCATCATTCATTTTTGGATTATCCTTTACCGAACGAATTAAAAGAAATAACAGACAAGTTTGGAATTGATAAAATAGTTCAGCTCGAAAACGAAATTTGGAATGAGTCACACGAAGAATTAGGGATGCGATTATGGAGAGACAAACAAACATACCCAAATTCCTTATATTTATATGGTGTCTATCAGGAAGAACGATTAGTTAGTGCTGCTTGGATTTATTTAGAGACAGACACTTCTTTTGCAAGCTTGTGGGGTGGCTCCACTTTATCTCCGTATCGTGGGAGAGGCTATTATACAGCACTACTAGCGGCTCGTGCTAGAAAAGCGCTTGAAAAAGGACACCGCTATTTAACAGTGGATGCTAGCACGATGAGTAGACCAATACTCGAAAAAGCAGGATTCCATTGCCTCGCCTTTTCCTATGGGTGTCAATCCCCAACTTTCACATAATGTGTGATACGATATAGTCGTACAAGGAGGATGAAAATGAACCAAATGAATAAAGATTTTTTACTAGAACTATTAACGACGCCATCTCCTTCTAGCATGGAAATGGGTATCCAAAAAAAGTGGATAAACTACATAACTCCATATGCAGATGAGGTGATAACAGACCATGCAGGGAATGCGATTGCCGTCTTAAATCCAGAAGCGGAATTTAAAGTTCTCTTAGCGGGACATTGTGATGAAATTGGTTTGATTGTCAGTCGCATCGACGAGCAAGGGTACCTATATGTTCAAAAAGTCGGCGGGGTAAACCCGAAGGCTGCTGTTGGCATGAAAGTGACGATTCTCGGCTATGGAAAAACAATTACTGGTGTTATTGGAGTAAATGCACAACACCATGGTGGAATTAAGGGAGACTTTGAACTAGAAGACTTATTTATTGATTGTGGAGCTACTTCTAAAGAAGAGATAGAAAAATACGTGCAAATAGGCGACTTGGCTGTTTACAAGCGTGAGCCTGAAGTATTAATGGATCGATACATTGCAGGACGTGGCTTGGATAACCGTACTGGAGCATTTATTGTTGCGGAAGTACTGCGTAGACTCTCGAAAGAAGACGTGAACGTAGGGGTATATGCAGCAAGCACGGTCAATGAAGAAACAAACATGGGTGGAGCATTTTTTGCAGCAGCTGGTATCCAACCAACGATGGCAATTGCTTGTGACGTTACATTTGCAACGGACTACCCAAATGTTAATAAAAGTAAGTATGGGGATATCAAATTAGAGAAAGGTCCCGTTCTTGCCAAAGGAGCACCTATTAACCGGAAAATTAATCAGATACTCGAAGATACGGTTAAATCGTTAAACGTGGATGTTCAGTATGAGTTAACGCCAAGCTCCACTGGAACGGACGCAGATATGATGAGAAGGACAGGGCGAGGCGTCCCAGTAAGTCTTGTATCCTTACCATTACGTTACATGCATTCTCCGGTTGAAACAGCCAGCTTTAAGGATATGGAAGAAGAGATTGAATTACTCGTTACAATGATTAAAAACTTAACTGGCAAAGAAAGCTTAAATCCTTTAGAAGATTAAGCAAAACACTTTTCAAATCGAAACATACTATGTATAATAACTGATATAGTTAAATATCGGTTCTATCTTCGGGGCAGGGTGAAATTCCCGACCGACGGTGATGAGTAGTATGGCTATTCTAAGTCCGTGACCTGTTTGACGTAGTCAAATGGCTGACCTGGTGTGAATCCAGGGCCGACAGTATAGTCTGGATGGGAGAAGATAAGAGGCAGAGGTATCTTTGTTATACCTTTTGTTTCCTATTCACATGTATGTTCCAACCCAAAAGCCCCTATGTGCTTTTGGGTTTTTCATGTTTAATAGGAAGTAGCTGCATCCCTTCATCAAAAAGATTAGAACCGATGTAAAAGTGGTGAAGGAGGAAGAAAAATGCAACAAGGAACACAATCTTCAAAGCTTTTTAAGTTAATTATCTTGGCCTTGTTAGGTACGATTTCTATGGTGTTAATGTTTTTAAACTTTCCATTGCCGTTTTTACCGCAATACTTAAAAATTGATTTTAGTGAAGTACCAGCTCTATTAGCAGCGTTAGTATTCTCACCAGGAGCGGGTCTTATAGTGGAAGGAATTAAAAACTTGCTATACCTTGTGTACACAGGAGCGGGTGATCCAATTGGCGTTATTGCAAACTTCCTTGCCGGAGCACTGTTCCTTTTACCTGTATCTATCCTGTATCATCGGTACAAAGGTGTGAAAAGTCTTGTATCAGGGTTAGCGACGGGAACCGTTGTTATGGCGATTGGAATGGGAGTTTTAAACTATTTCCTAATCTTGCCTGCCTATACGATGTTCATGGGAATGGAAGCTATGACTCCAGCCATTAAATGGGCATCTGTAATTGCTGGTATTACACCATTTAACTTTCTTAAAGGACTTGTGATCAGTCTCTTGTTCGTTCCATTATTCATCAAATTAAAGCCATGGTTAGTGAAGAAGAAAATGATGGCGTAGTGCAAAAGGAGCTTGGTTTTCCAAGCTCCTTTTGCATGAACATAAGTTCTGTTGATAGGATGCTCCTTGTAAAGAGGAGTTGTTTCATGATTGTGAACGAAGTAAATAAGGATGAATAAATAGGTTCGGTTAGGATTGGCGATTACAGTAGAGTGTTCACACTGAGAGAAGAGTAATGAAATGAATAATTAGTTGATGAACTCTAAACAATTTTGATTTTTGTATTGAACACATAGCAACGAAGAAGACAATACATTCTACTTCATTTTTTACATAAATATTAAGAGGCTTCCAAAAACATAATGGAAGCCTCAGAGAATGAGCGCAAGATGAAGAATTTAATTTGCTCCTGCATCCTTGTAGAGGAGATTTTAAACCTAGGTTTAGTATCCACCGCCGTACCCGTACCCTTGACCCGTAGGATAATTGTTACCTACGATTACAAGTAATACGAATAGAACTACCAAAAGGATAAAAGAGTTTTGATTTCCTTGAAAGAAACTCATTTTAAATTCCCTCCTTTCCAGTACTGCACTATATACTATGTGTGGGGTTTACATAGGGAAAGGCAGCATAACTAGATGAATAATAAATAGGTTACAGTGCATTTAACACCTCTTTTAAATCATCATGAGTTCATCATAATTTAAAGGGTAATTGGGAAAAACGATCGGATTTAGAGGATTTAGTTATATTTGTGCTTCCTATTAACTCTGTAGGCATCTATTTTGTTGGGGAGCTTTTGAAGATAGCATTGGTAGTTGGAGTTTTTTCATTACTTATTAATTAGTGGCACAATAATCTTATTTTTATTGTTCTCTTAGGTGCTGGAGCTTCACCATGTATTTTTTATGCACTCATTGGCTGTTATCTTCTGTTACATTTAGTAAATTTCCAGTTAAGAACAGGATCTCTGTTTATTTCCTATGTTATGCCCTATTGGGCAATTTATTAGGGATGGATGGTGCTATTTATCACATTTTTAGGGTTTGCTTTTGGGTTGGCAATTAGTTTCTCCTTTTAACTTCAGGTCTATTGTTATAATAAAGTTTCAAATATGAAAAAAGGAGATGCATGTTGCATCTCCAACAAAAAACTATAGCCAAATAATTTATAACGAGACTGGATAAATCAACTGAATAATAAGAGAAATGCCTAACAAAAATCCATAAATCGTATTTGTTTTTGCTGTGGATACCATGGCCGGAATCATTTCAATGTTCATCGTTTTCCCAATAAACCCTTTATAAGCATCTCTTGCTTTTTTAATAGCTAAGAACGTTAAGAGTGACCATATTGGTAAAATCCCAAGCGCAATGAAAACAGCGGTAATTACAAAACTAAGGAAGAATAAAGTGGCGAGTAAACGGACTGCAGCGTCATGACCGACAAGAATCGCAATTGTTTTACGACCGTTTTCTTTATCCCCCTTCAGATCCCTAATGTTATTAGAGAGCAAAATCGTTCCAATAAAAATCGCAACGGGGATGGAGATTAATAGTGCCTTACTAGAAACTGCTTCAATTTGAATATAATAACTAATTCCAATAATGACAGTACCCATAAACAGTCCTGCAAAAAACTCTCCAAAAGGCGATGCGGATATTGGAAATGGTCCGCCTGTATAAAGATACCCACAAAGCATACAAACTGCTCCGATGACAGCAATCCACCAGCTCGTCTCCATGCAAATATAAATACCTAATAACAGTGCTACACCGTAAAAGGAAAATGCAGTGGTTAGTACAGTCTTTGGAGCCACACCGTCTCGAACAATTGCTCCTCCGATTCCTACCGATTGTTCATTATCTAATCCTCTTACGTAATCGTAGTATTCATTAAACATATTAGTTGCTACTTGTATTAAAATAGAAGCAAATAGCATAGCTACAAAAAGTAGAACATCAATAGACTGTTCTAAACTTGCGACCATGGTTCCTACAAAGACAGGGATGAAGGAAGCAGTCATCGTGTGTGGACGCAACAATCTCCACCAAACGTGGAACCCGTCTTTTTCTTTCAGTGTACTTTTTACATCATTTTTTTCTATAGGTTGCATTTAGTGTCTCTCCTTACACTTTGCCATATCTCAAAAGAGCAGGCCTATGTCATATTAAGTTTAGGGAATGAAGACAAAGGTGTCAATTGGGATTGCTATTTAAATACTAGGAATTCATACCAATTGTTGAGAAAGCTGTAGAAAGAGAATAAAATAGAGGATAAGAAGACGTTTTGTCGGTTCATTTACTTTATAAACTGGCGATTTTATCCTATAATGAAATATGTTTTGAATAAAATAAATAGATTTGGATGTTTGCCCTATATATTGGAGGGTCATAGATGATTGAGACACAGATCCCAATGCTGGAACAAGCATTGGAACAAGCTTTATCTGTATGGAAAGTGGAAAATAAGCCACAGCTTATTAGTATAACGGAAAAGATGGATGCTATCGATCCGTTTATATTTTTCGATAGGGGTACGAAATGGAAAGGAAAAAGAATTTTTTGGTCAAGCTCTCAAGAGAGCTTTTTTCTTGTAGGGGTTGGAGAAGCAATTTCCATTGATTCAAATAATCAAGATTTTCTTCAAACTGAAGAACAATGGAAATCACTCCTGAAGGAAGCTTCTATTTACAATGCTTTTCAAGTGCCTGGTACAGGACCAGTTGCTTTTGGAGGAGGATCCTTTGATCCGGACAAAAAGAGTACGAAGTTATGGAAGGAATTTAAAGAAACACAATTCCGTATCCCTTCCTATCTGTTAACGATTACTAACGGTGAAACATATGTAACGTTTAATGCGATGGTAGCGTCGGATGAAGATACCGTTTCAATTAGACAGGATATGCTACTTGCCAAACAATATCTTTTAGCAGAACAAAAAGGATTACCTGCAGGGCCAAGTATTGTTCAGAAAGAGGAAATAGCTTCAGACCAATGGAAAGAGTTAGTGGAAAAAGCCACTAATGAGATAAAAAGTGGACAAGCTAAAAAAATAGTATTAGCTCGTGAAATGCGAGTGGATTTCGAAGAAGATGCCTCATTATCCTCTATTCTTTATCAATTGCATGAAAGTCAAACCAATAGCTTTATCTTTGCTTTTGAGAATGAGAGAGACTGCTTTTTAGGCGCATCTCCCGAACGACTTGTTAGACTTCAGGATAATGAATTACTATCCACCTGTCTTGCTGGCACAGCACCGAGAGGAGTTACTAGGGAAGAAGACGAGAAAATCGGAGCAGCACTATTAGCGGATGAAAAAAACCGAGAAGAGCATGACTTCGTTGTGCAGATGATTCGAAACGCTGTGGAAGCATGCTGTGAACAGGTTCATGTACCAAGTGATCCCGTTTTATATCCATTGCGCAACCTTCAGCATCTATACACACCAGTTCAGGCGGTGTTAAAGAAAGGATATTCCATTTTAGATGTAGTACAAAGACTCCATCCTACTCCAGCCCTCGGTGGACTTCCAAGGGAAGAGTCGATGATGTTTATTAGAGAGTTCGAGCAATTAGACCGTGGCTGGTATGGAGCACCTATTGGATGGATGGACGCTTATCAAAATGGAGAATTCGCTGTTGCTATTCGTTCTGCACTCCTTCAAGGGAAGTCCGCCTCTTTATTTGCGGGATGTGGGGTTGTAAAAGACTCGGAGCCAGAAGCGGAATACCAAGAGACAATGATTAAATTCACCCCAATGCTTTCAGTTTTAGGAGGATCATAATGGACCATACGGAAATTTTGACTAGATATGTTACAAGCTTTGTTGATGAGCTTTCTCATAGTGGATTGACGGACGTGGTCATATCACCTGGATCCAGATCTACGCCACTTGCGCTCACGTTTGCAGAGCACCCAAACATACAGCATTGGGTAAACATGGATGAACGGTCTGCTGCTTATTTCGCTTTAGGTATGGCGAAGCAAACTAAAAGACCAGTTGCCATTCTTTGTACGTCAGGCACAGCTGCCGCAAATTATTACCCAGCTATCGTAGAGGCTCACTATAGTCGTGTGCCTCTTCTTGTGTTGACTGCGGATCGACCGCATGAGCTTCGGGATGTTGGAGCACCGCAAGCGATTGATCAAATCGATATGTTTCGGAACTATGTAAAATGGTTTCATGAAATGGCGTTACCTGAAGCATCTTCTAGCGCACGCCAGTATGTTCGAAGCAAAGCATCACGCGCCTATTCGGTTGCAGTTGGAGGAAATGCAGGACCTGTTCATTTGAATTTTCCATTTCGAGAGCCTTTAGTACCAGATTTTACGCTACCTTCTCTATGGGAAGACCGTTCTAAAGCCTATCATGCTCATTCGATTGGGAACAAGGTGTTGGATGAAAATCAGTTACATTATCTCGCAACTAGATTTTCTCACTATTCAAAAGGACTGATCGTAGTTGGACCACAAGAGGACCATGCCTTAGCGAAGGCTGTCGTAGCATTAGCGAAGCAGTGGCAGCTTCCGATTCTAGCGGACCCACTATCTCAACTACGCGCAGGACACCACGACAAAGAGGTTGTGGTGGAGACCTACGATTCTATTTTGAAGAGTGAACAAGTTCGCACATTCCTAAAACCAGATTTTGTTCTTCGCTTTGGAGCGATGCCTGTTTCTAAGCCGTATTTGCTTCTCATGAAACAATTTTCGGATATCGATCAGTACGTAGTAGAAGCGCATGATGGGTACCGAGAACCGACTGGTAAGGAAACAACTTTCATATATAGCGATCCTATTTCTTTTTGTGAGAAAGTAATGGCGGAAGCTGTTTCTTTTGAACCGGATTGGTTACAGACGTGGAAAACATGTAACGAAAAAACAAAAGCTATACTAATGGAAGAAACAACGGATGCGTTAACCGAAGGTCATACAGTAAAACATCTAGCCGAAGCCGTTCCAGAAGGTAGTACGATTTATGTTGGGAATAGCATGCCAGTTCGAGATCTTGATACATTCTTTATGAACACGCCCAAATCTCTATCTATCTTAGGAAACCGAGGAGCGAATGGAATAGATGGCATCACTTCTAGTGCTCTCGGTGCTGCTGCTACTGGTCAAAAGGTAACGTTACTTATCGGGGATATTTCTTTTTACCATGACTTCAATGGATTACTAGTTGGAAAACAATATGAGATTGACATGACCATTGTGTTAATCAATAACAATGGTGGAGGGATTTTCTCTTTCTTACCGCAAGCAAAACAAGCGGATCATTTTGAGGTGTTATTTGGTACTCCATTACATATGAGTATTCAAAAAATGGTGGAGCTCTACGATGGGAAGTATGCAAAGCCAGCCACGTGGGACGAAGTAAAAGATGTGTTAGAAAAGAGCCATGAAACAAAAGGGGTGTCTGTCATTGAAATCGAAACAAATCGAAGCGAAAATGTGGCTTGGCACCGTCAGAAATGGCAGAAGATAGAGCAAGAATTACTTGCCTACCTCGAAGGGTGAGCGTATGTTCGTTGAATTACAATACGGAAAGTATTGGGTGGAGGATACAGGTGAAGGGATACCAATTTTAGCCCTACACGGATTTACTGGCTCTCATCGCACGTGGGATTTTCTGAAAAAAAGGAATAGATATAGGGTAATTAGTCTTGATTTACCCGGTCACGGAAAAACAGATGTAAAGCGAACGTTGTCCATGGATATGGTTTGTGAGGAGCTTCATTACCTATTAGCTGTTTTGAACTTATCTTCCGTTTATGTAATAGGGTATTCGATGGGTGGAAGAATTGCACTTTCCTTTGCAAACTATTATCCGGACCAAGTTCGAGCCTTAGTGTTAGAAAGTAGCTCTCCAGGGATAAAAGAAAAAGAGGACCGTTATTTTAGAATAGAGAAGGATGAGCAACTGGCTCAAATGCTAGAGCACCATGGAATTGAATCCTTCGTGGATTTTTGGGAATCTATTCCCTTATTTGAGACGCAACAGCATTTACCGATTTCCATACAGCAACGGATTCGTGAAGAGAGGTTACAGCATACTGCGTTAGGATTAGCAGCTTCCCTTAGAGGGATTGGAACGGGAAGTCAACCGTCTTGGTGGGATTCGTTGTCCACCCTTTCAATTCCAGTTCAGCTAATTGTTGGAGATCGGGATACAAAGTTTGTTCAAATTGCTAATGCCATGAAAGAAAAGCTCTTATCCTGTGCATGTATTGTTGTTCGGAATGTAGGACATGCAGTTCATGTGGAAGATCCGGAATTTTTTGATACAATAGTACATGACTTTCTATTAAATCAGATAGATTAACAAGAATGGGGGTTCTTCGAATGACGATCCAATGGGAAACCATCCGAGAGTACGAAGATATACTTTTTGAAAAGCATGGTGGAATTGCAAAAGTTACAATTAACAGACCTGAGGTACATAACGCATTCCGCCCACAAACTGTAAATGAAATGATTGACGCTTTTATGCGTGCTAGAGATGATTCAAGTGTAGGTGTTATTGTGCTTGCTGGTGCAGGTGGAAAGGCATTTTGCTCAGGTGGAGACCAAAAGGTGCGCGGGCACGGAGGATATGTAGGGGAGGATGAAATTCCTCGTCTAAACGTGCTGGACTTACAACGTTTAATTCGTGTAATTCCAAAGCCGGTAGTGGCTATGGTTTCTGGTTATGCAATTGGTGGTGGACATGTGCTTCATGTCGTGTGTGATTTAACGATTGCAGCGGATAACGCTGTTTTCGGACAAACTGGACCGAAAGTAGGAAGCTTTGATGCTGGGTACGGTGCAGGATTACTTGCACGTATCGTAGGACATAAAAAAGCTCGTGAAATTTGGTACTTATGCCGTCAATACAATGCACAAGAAGCGCTTGATATGGGCTTAGTCAATACAGTTGTTCCTTTAGAAAAATTGGAGGAAGAGACAGTTCAATGGTGTGAAGAGATGCTTGAAAAATCCCCGACTGCCCTTCGTTTCTTAAAAGCATCGTTTAATGCGGATACGGACGGTTTAGCAGGATTGCAACAAATGGGTGGGGACGCTACATTACTTTACTATACAACAGACGAGGCAAAAGAAGGACGAGATGCGTTTAAAGAAAAACGTAAACCAGACTTTAAACAGTTCCCTCGTTTCCCTTAATGTTTGATAAAACCTTTGCAGCTTGCAAGGGTTTTATTTTTACTCGTAAACCTAGAAGGGAAAGGAAATGGTTGTTATGTCAATACGTTTACCACATTGGCTAGATAAACAAGCGGCGTTAAACCCGAATCACATTGCAATTGAACAGCCTTCTGGAGAAACAATTACATTTCGAGAATTGCAAAGGAGAAGCCAATCCTATGCGCAAAAGCTCGCTTCCATAGGGATAAAAGAAGGAAATCATGTAGCTATTCTATCAGGAAATAAGGTGGAAATGATTGTGACTGTTCATGCTATTTCATATTTAGGAGCAGTGGCAGTTTTACTTAACACGAGATTAACAGCATCGGAAATAGCCTATCAGCTTGAAGATGCGGACGTAGTTGGATTGATCTGTGACCCTGATTTCACATCGGTAGCAATGCAGGCAAGCGACCAGCAGAAATTCACACCTTTAACCTTTTTGGAACTGGAGAAACAATTATCCGCATCTGTTTGTTTGAAACAGGAAATAAACCTGAACGATGTGTTCACCATCATGTACACATCGGGAACTACGGGGTTTCCAAAAGGGGTGTTACACACCTATGAAAATCATTGGTGGAGTGCGACGGCGTCTTCTTTGAACCTAGGATTACATAAGTCTGATAAGTGGTTAGCCACCTTGCCACTATTCCACGTTGGTGGGTTATCTATCGCTTTGAAAAGTGTCATTTATGGTATGCCTATGTATTTGTTGCCTCGTTTTTCTGTTGAAGCAGTTCATGAAGGAATCATGAAGCGTGGAGTTACGATTGTTTCGGTTGTTTCGGTGATGGTTCATCAATTGTTAGACAAGCTTAACGATAGCGTTACGTATCCAGCTTCGTTTCGCTGTATGCTTTTAGGTGGTGGACCTGCTCCGAAACCATTGCTAGAAAAAGCAAAAAGTCTTGCGGTTCCTATTTTTCAAACATATGGATTAACAGAAACTTCCTCACAGATTGCAACATTAAGTCCGAAGGATGCGTTAGAGAAGCTAGGTTCAGCTGGAAAAGCGCTTATGCCTGCCCAATTGAAAATTGTACAAAATGGCAAGGAAGTAGCACCAGGGGAAGCTGGTGAAATTGTTGTAAAAGGACCGATGGTTTCCAATGGCTATTATAAGCGGGAGCCTAGACAAGGGGATTGGTTAGCAACAGGTGACCTTGGTTATCAAGACAAAGACGGGTTTCTGTACGTACTAGATCGTCGTAAGGATTTGATTGTTTCTGGTGGAGAAAACATTTATCCGGCAGAAATTGAAGAGGTCTTACTTGGTGTTGAAGGAGTAAAAGATGTCGGTGTAGTAGGAAAGTCAGATTCGAAGTGGGGACAGGTTCCTGTTGCTTTTATCGTGCGGGAAGGTCATGTTACAGAAGGAAACTTAAAAGAGCATTGCTTATCTCACTTAGCAAAATATAAAGTGCCAACTGTTTTTTATTTTGTAGATGCTCTCCCACGAAATGCTTCGAACAAGCTATTACGATACAAGCTCCATGAGGAATTAGAGAAACAGAGCTAGGGGGGATTATGTTGTTTTTTCAAGAAGGGGAATTAGTGATTCGTACAATAGATGAGCAGGATTTACCAGAATTATGGGAGCTTATTTATAAAGAAGAACATCCTGAATGGAAGAAATGGGATGCACCATATTTTAAGCATGAATCCATGTCTTATGAAGAATTTTTGGCCATTAAGGATCAATATGTAAGGTTGGATAGTCGGTTTGCGCTTCAAGTAGGGGAGCAAATCATCGGAACCTGTGGCTACTATTGGGAGCATGAGCCATCTCGATGGCTAGAAATGGGAATCGTTATTTATCGCCCAGAATTTTGGAGCGGAGGGTATGGTACAAAAGCCATTCGTTTTCTAATTGATTACCTATTCAACACGCTACCAATTGCACGTGTTGGTTTTACTACGTGGTCTGGGAACCATAGAATGATGAAGGTTGGTGAAAAACTCGGCATGACGTTAGAAGCACGGCTGCGAAAATGTCGCTATTACAATGGGGTCTATTATGATTCGATTCGTTATGGGCTATTGCGCGAGGAATGGGAACAAGGGGTAGTTGAGATAGATTCTTTGAAAAGAAGGTAAGAAGCCTAGGATAAACCGATAACGTTGCACTTGATGGAATCTATGAAATGACTTAAATATAAAACCGAACTACCCAATCTGTGAAAAGAATTCGGTAGTTCGGTAAGGTTTCAAGCTTTATGTCCACCAATTTTTTTACTTCGATCCAAGGTGACTCCAGCTTCGGTGTAGCTTGTAGCGCGGAGAAGTGCAGTCGATCCGTAGCGATCTCTAATTTGATCCATCACATATCCAATATCCTTTTTCTTTGTTCGGTTTTCGAATAAATCTAATTGGGTTTCTTCATCTACGTACAAATTATCAAGTGTAACAAAGACGCGTCTAACTTTGCTGACCCCGTCATAAAAGGTTTCGAAAAGCTCTACACATACATTGTACACGTCCATCGTAATATTAGTAGGGAGGTCAACCGAACGAGAGCGATGGAATCCTCCACCGACTTCCTGACAATAACCAATTCCTAAATGAACCGTTCTCCCAGCTTTTTTAGCAGTCCGAGCTCGTCGACAAACCTCTTCACACAAGTCTAATAGGCAAGCGTACACTTCGTCCTTTCGATAATCACGAAGAAGGGTGATGCCATGCCCGAATCCTTTTTGTTCCTGCTTTTGAAAGTCCCCTAAAACAGGGCTTAAATCGACGCCCCATGCATGCCAATAGAATTGCTCTCCCATTATACCAAAGCGTTTTTTTAACCGTTCCAGTGGATAGTTTGCTAGCTGACCGAGTGTAACAATTCCCATCCGATTGAGATTACGCTTCATGCGAGAACCAATTCCCCATATTTCTTCAATCGGAGTAGGCCAAAGCAATCGTTCTACATCTTCGTATCGGCATTCTGCAATTCCTGTTTTCTTGGCGTATAAATCCATGACGACTTTTGCTAAAAATTTGTTATCTCCAATTCCAATCGAGCAGGTCAGTCCCATCGTGTCTTTCAGTTCATCTTGAAGCATTTTAGCCACTTCATACGGAGAACCGTATATTTTATCTAACCCATTTACCGTAACCCAAACCTCGTCAACAGAATATTGGTGAATCGCTTCTTTCGGTACGTAGCGATTCACGAGCTTAGTTATTTCTAAAGAAACCTTTATGTAGTCCCCCATCTTGGCTTCCACGACATGAATATTTGGATCATCAGGTAAATCAAAAAAACGACTTACATTTTTCACGCCATGTCGTCGCTTTAACTCAGGAGAAGCGGCAAGAATGATACTGCCTGAACGGTTTTTATCGCCGACAACCGCAAGCATATCGGTCATTGGATCTAATCCGTGTTTCATACACTCTACACTTGCGTAGAAAGACCGCATATCTATACAAAGAACATCATTTCGTGGTAAATGGCTAAAATCATGCATACTAATCTGACCTTTCTCGAACATTTGTTCGTATAATAGTATAGTTGAAATTCATGTGATTTTATACTGGTAAATTTTTATAATCTTGGTATATAGAAAAATAATTGATAAAGATTATCAAAATCATTGACGAGAAGGCATAAACCAAATAGACTAGAGATACATTAACTAATGGAGAAAGATTCTCAATTGGAGAATTTTGGCGTGAAAGGTAACGCTCACTAAGGGAGAGATTCCGATGGAGACTTTAACAGCTAAAGATTTAACGTTAAGCTACGGAGAAGACATTATCATAGATGATTTGAACATAACGATACCTAAAGGTGAAATCACCGTGTTAATAGGTGGAAATGGCTGTGGGAAATCGACACTGCTTCGCTCAATGGCGCGTTTGCTAAAACCGAAGGAAGGTAATGTCATATTAGAAGGCGGAGACATTGCCAAAATGCCTACGAAGGAAGTCGCAAAAAAATTAGCAATCTTACCTCAAGGGCCAGTTAGTCCGGAGGGATTGTCTGTTTATGACTTAGTAAAGCAAGGAAGACATCCATACAAAGGGATGTTCAAGAAGTGGTCTCAAGAAGATGAGAATGCGGTAATGGATGCTCTAACGTCTACAAACATGGTGGATTTAAAGGATCGTGCAGTGGATTCATTATCCGGTGGTCAACGCCAGCGCGCTTGGATTGCTATGACATTGGCACAAAAGACGGATACTATTCTTCTTGATGAGCCAACAACTTATTTAGATATGACGCACCAAATTGAAATATTAGATTTGTTATTCGAGTTAAACGAGCGAGATGGCCGCACGGTTGTCATGGTGCTTCATGATTTGAATTTAGCTTGTCGTTACGCGCATCATATTGTTGCGATTAAAGATAAGAAGGTTTATGCGCAAGGTAGACCTGAAGCTGTTATCAATTGTGATTTGGTTCATGATGTGTTCCAAATGAAATGTGATGTCACATATGATCCAATGTTCGGAACGCCAATGTGTATCCCACATGGTAGAGGACGTTGCCTCATAAAAAGTGCAGTCGAAGAAGCGAAACGAAATCAAGTACAAGCAAATACGGTTTTAAACTAAAGCGGGATCCTCATTGGAAACAATGGGGATTTTTTAATTATAAATACGAAAATATGCTAGGAACCGTTCTATGTTTAATGGATGTTTGTCCAATCAGAAACGGCAATTTGTTGGTCATCGTTATGGAGTTCATGCTCCAGTTTACTTCGTAAAAATTGAGTAAGAAGATCATTTAGCTCGGATTTATCACATTCTTTTAATACTTGTATTAAGTCTTTTTCATCCATCTGCTCCAAGACGGAATAAATGAATACATCTAAAGAGTCCTTATCGTTAAAGTGTTGAAAATACCGCTCTAAAATATCGTTTGCGAACCTCATCCAATTCACCCTTTCTTGTTGTTTGTGTTCGTATCTTACCATATGCAAAAAGTTAAAAAAGTTGAACATAAAAGATAACTAATTGCGAAAATTAAAGGGTAGGAGGGTGAAAGATGGAAAGAAAAAAATATTATGTAAACATAGGCACCCAGGAAATATCGCAAGTTCAGGTCGGTGACAACGATGAATTCATCATTTTTGCTTCGGATGAAGAAGTGTACCAATTAAGAGAAATGATGAATCAAATGTATAATGCTGACATTCGCAGCTTTTGGAGATCGCACGTGCCCATTGCTCCGTATCACAATGATACATCTAATGATACATTTGATGATGGTATGGTGGAAGCCTTTCGTATGATTCACGACTTAGGTGATGATACAACCCGAAAGCATATAGAAAATATGGGAGTTTTAGATTTGTAAACCTTGCACACTTGTGCAAGGTTTTTTTCGGCGGTGCCTGTCACGCCCCGAGATATGTCGAATATTCGACAATATCCGGGGCGTGACAGGCACGATTTTTGAAACATGTGCCGAAGGTGAAACTTTTTCTTCCGTTGAAACGTTTAATGTATAAACGTAGAAATAGGTTTGAGTTCTGAAAAACAAAGGTATTATTTTAGTAAGAGGAGGCCAAGGTGATGAAGGAACCGTTAAAATACATAGGAGCTATTTTGTTGGCATTACTTATTCCTTTCTTTATCATAGTAAATATGGACGTAAAATACTCTTTGTCAGCAAATCAGGAATCTTCACATCGTCATACCGACACTGAGTCAGGACGTAGTTCTCTTACTTGGAGTAATCCAAACGAAAGCTCTGATGAGCAAACGTGGAATGAAGAGGAGTTAGTTCGTATTACGGATGCTTTTATGGACAAGCTTGTACAAGATATTGACCATAATAATAAAGTGAGAAATATGGAAACAAAAGAAGAACTGATTGCAGAATTTTCATCTATTGCTACAGAGGAAGTAGCGAAAAAATATATAGAGGTCTATTATATAGAAAAAGAAGATGGATTGTATGTGAACCCAACTGAAACTCCGCCTTGGTTTAATAAGAACAATTCCTATAAAGAATGGAAAAAGGAAGATACTATCCTTATTCAACAAACGAATCGAAGTGATTTGTATGGATCCTACAAGGTGGAATTTGAATTTGAAAACGACGATGGTTGGAAGCTTACAAATACCAAACACTTTTAAATGATTTAACAAAGGAAGCTGAGACCAATGAAAGTCTTTAAGGATTATTATAACAATGAAGTGACCTTATCATTTGACGATCATCCTTTTTCTAAAAAGCCAAAGCATGTATGGGTGATTTGTCGGTACGATAATAAATGGTTACTGACCCATCATAAGGACAGAGGGATTGAGTTTCCTGGTGGAAAAGTAGAAGAAGGAGAAACCGCCGAAGAAGCTGCAGTTCGAGAAGTTCAGGAAGAAACAGGTGGTCATTGTGAAACGATTGATTATATTGGACAATATTATGTAGATGGAAAAGCAGGCAAAATTGTGAAAAATGTGTATTACGCAGAGGTTAAATACTTAGAAAAACAGTCCAGTTACTTTGAGACATACGGCCCAGTACTTTTAGATAAGTTACCAGTGCATGTAGCTTCAGACGCTGCCTTCAGCTTTATGATGAAAGATGAAGTACTACCAAGTAGTTTAGAGATTATTGAAGAGTTACCTTTCTTCAGATAAAAAAAGACACGACATCAGTCGTGTCTTTTTTTATAGGAGATGAGGAATATAGAATACGAAATATAAGTTATACTATAACTTATTCATTTTCGAAAATAGTATAACATATATTGTCGAATGTGCATATAATTAAACGCGAAACGAGGGAAATATTATGAAAAATTTGGACATCACGTGTTCCAAGCACTTTAAGAACAAGAGTTGGATTGCAAGTACATAAGTACAAAATAAAACATAGTAATTTGGTCGGATTAGTAAAGTTACTTTCATTGACAAGATACGACTGTTTCGATACGATAAAGTGCGAACGGATACTCTCTTATCCAGAGTAGGTGGAGGGACAGGCCCGAAGAAACCCAGCAACCGTCTAGAAATAAGACATGGTGCTAACCTGATGCAAGGATCGTTTCCTTGAGCGATAAGAAGAGTGAAGGGTCATTTCCTTTCCTCTTACATATGATGGAAAGGGTTTTTCTTTTATCCGGACTTTTTCGGAAAGGCAAATCTTTCTATCCACGAAATGATGCTTATACTCATATTTATACTGTATTAGCAAACCTTAAATATACCAAACTGAATTCGTTAATACTCCACTGGAAAAAAAGAGAGAAAAACCGTATTACTGTTATTATATAAAGGAGGATTTAGCAGAATGGCTGCAAATCGTCGATTATTCACATCAGAATCTGTTACGGAGGGACATCCGGACAAAATAAGTGACCAGATTTCTGATGCCATTTTGGATGAAATTTTAAAAAGGGATCCAAACGCAAGGGTTGCCTGTGAAACCACAGTTACAACAGGACTTGTCCTAGTTGCTGGAGAAATATCTACTTCTACTTATGTAGATATTCCAAGTATTGTTCGAAAAACAATTAAAGAAATAGGGTACACAAGAGCAAAGTTCGGATTTGACGCGGAAACATGTGCAGTTCTTACAGCAATTGACGAGCAGTCTGCGGATATAGCAGGTGGGGTTAACCAAGCGTTAGAAGCTCGTGAAGGTAAAATGACCGATGAAGAAATTGAAGCAATCGGAGCAGGGGACCAAGGGCTCATGTTTGGATATGCGAATAATGAAACACCGGAGTTAATGCCCTTGCCTATTTCGTTAGCGCATAAAATCTCTAAGCGTTTATCAGATGTTCGTAAAGACAATACATTAGAATATTTACGTCCAGACGGAAAAACACAAGTGACGATTGAGTATGATGAACAGGATAAACCAGTTCGTGTAGACACAATCGTAGTATCTACGCAACATGCACCAGAAATTGAATTAAAACAAATCCAAGAAGATATAAAAAAACATGTTATCAACCCAATTGTTCCGAAAGAGCTTTTGGATGAAAATACGAAATATTTTATTAATCCAACGGGTCGCTTCGTAATTGGAGGACCACAGGGGGATGCAGGGTTAACGGGTCGAAAAATTATCGTAGATACGTATGGTGGATATGCTCGCCACGGCGGAGGAGCTTTTAGTGGGAAGGATGCAACAAAGGTAGACCGATCTGCTGCATATGCGGCACGGTATGTTGCGAAAAATATTGTGGCAGCTGGTCTTGCAGATTCCTGTGAAGTTCAATTAGCCTATGCGATTGGCGTCGCGGAACCAGTATCTATTTCCATTAATACATTTGGTACAGGGCAAGCATCAGAAGAAGAACTCGTTAAAGCAGTACGCCAACTATTTGATTTACGACCAGCAGGGATTATTAAAATGTTGGATCTCCGTCGACCTATCTACAAAGATACAGCAGCATATGGACACTTTGGTCGAACAGACAAAGATTTTCCGTGGGAGAAAACCGATAAAATAGATCAATTAAAAGAATTAGTAAAGTAGGGAGTAAGGGGCTAAGTTAACTTGGCTCCTTCTTTCTTTCTATCACTCGAGATAGGATGTTGACATCATTAATTACGTACGGTGGCTTTTGCGGTCGAAAGCCTATCGAATTCGCGTTTTGTTTATGATATACTCATTAAGATTGAAAGAGAAAGTGAGGCAAAGCTATGTGTGGTCTAATTGGGATGATTCGAAATGAATCTCGCCCCCTAAATCAAGAAGAACAATCTAATTTTCGTGAAAGAAATAATGTCATTACACATAGAGGACCTGATGATGAAGGGTATTTCCATGATGAATACGTATCCTTTGGATTCCGTCGCTTAAGTATTATAGACATAGAAAGCGGGCAACAACCTTTTCGGTATGAAGACGATCGATATCGTATGGTCTTTAATGGTGAAATCTATAACTATGTAGAGCTTCGTCAGTCTCTTATAGAAAAAGGATATAGCTTTGATACAGAATCGGATACCGAGGTTATTATTGCGATGTTTCAAGAATATCGCACAGAAGCATTTAAAGAGCTGCGTGGGATGTTTGCGATTTTGATCTGGGATAAAGAAGAGCAAGCCTTTTACGGAGTTCGTGATCCGTTTGGAATTAAACCGTTATTTTATAGTGAAACAGAAAAAGGGACGTATTTTGCATCCGAGAAGAAGAGTATTACTCTTATGCAAGAGAATGATGAAGTGGACGTCGAAGCCCTTCAGCATTATTTGAGCTTCCAATACGTACCGGAGCCACTAACGATGTCCAAAGGAGTACATAAGGTTGAACCAGGCCACTTCTTTTACAAAAAGCCAGGGGAACCGATGGAAATCACTCGTTACTGGCATGCAACTTTCCAACCAGTATTAACCGATAAACAGTCGTGGATCAAGCGTATCCAAGATGTTATGTACGATTCTGTAAATGTTCATATGCGGAGTGATGTGCCGGTTGGTTCTTTTTTATCGGGTGGTATTGATTCTTCTCTAATTGTTGCAATTGCACGAGAATTCAACCCGAATTTAAAAACATTCTCTGTCGGATTTGAACGAGAAGGTTTTTCAGAAGTGGACGTTGCGAAGGAAACAGCTGAAAAGTTAAATGTTGAAAATATTTCATATATGATAACCCCAGAAGAATATGTGGAAAAGCTTCCGAAAATTATGTGGCATATGGATGATCCGTTAGCAGATCCAGCCTGTGTACCATTGTACTTCGTTGCTAGAGAAGCAACGAAGCATGTAACTGTAGTACTCTCGGGTGAAGGTTCGGATGAGCTATTTGGGGGTTACAATATTTACCGCGAACCTGAATCCCTTAAAGTGTTTCAATCCATTCCTGCTCCAGCCAAAGGATTGCTATCAAGAGTGGCAGCCGTGTTACCAGAAGGAGTACGTGGGAAAAGCTTCTTAGAACGTGGTACTACACCGTTAAAGGATCGGTATATCGGAAACGCCAAAATGTTCGAAGAAGAAGAAAAAAGAACGCTTTTAAAAACGTATCAACCGAACATTTCTTATCAAAACGTGACAGAGAAGCTTTACGAACATGTTAGGAATTATCATCCAGTAAATCAGATGCAGTATGTAGATATTCATACTTGGTTACGTGGTGACATTTTGTTGAAGGCAGATAAAATGACGATGGCTCATGCTTTAGAGCTACGTGTTCCGTTTTTGGATAAAGAAGTATTCCGCGTAGCGAGCGAGATCCCAGTTGATTTGAAAATCGCGAACGGAACTACGAAAAGTATTCTAAGAGAAGCGGCAAGAGGAATTGTTCCTGATCACGTATTAGATAGGAAAAAACTGGGCTTCCCTGTACCAATTAGACATTGGTTAAAAGATGAACTAAATGATTGGGCGAAAAATCTTATCCGTGAAAGTGAAACAGATCATTTATTGCACAAGTCTGTTATTCTAGACTTGTTAAATGCCCACTGTGCAGGTAAAGGGGACTATAGTCGTAAAATTTGGACGGTTCTCATGTTTATGCTCTGGCATCAAATTTATGTTGAAAGAAAGTATGACTTCGAAGAATTACAAGATATAGACCAAACAAAAAGCAAGCTTACGGTGTAACGACCGTAATAGCTTGCTTTCCCATTTGCACCCAGGCTTCTTCGAAGTCTTGTATGGGTGCACTTTTTGTTTTCCCTGTTATTGGATCATTGAAGAAGATGGATTTATCGTCATAACCAGTAACAAGTACGGCGTGTTCTTTCATAGTTATCTTTACTTTTCCATCTGGTGTATTCCATGTTTGGAATGAAGAATCCGGCAGTTTTTTGTACGTAGTATTCGTTATGACCCAGACAGGACGCTGAGCATTTAAATGCTTGATGATTTCATAAAAAGATCCGCCACTAAAATCTTCTACCTTATCTCCAACATACTGCTTTGCCAACTCCGCTATTGGACCATGATAAACACCGTAACCAGGTTTAGAGAAGGAATACATATCGCCGACAAACCCTTTTTCTGGGTTTCCGAAATGTATAACTGAATTTTTCACTTGATAGTCGTCCGAACTTTTTTTAACCTTTTTTGCTAGCTCCATTTTATCTACTTCAACGTCAAAATACTGTAAGAGCATAGCAAGACTTGTTACTTCACATCCACGTGGAAGCTCTGGGAATTGTTTGATAATGGGTGCTTCCAGCTTTATCGATGGCGCGAGTTGCGCTTGTTCTACAAGTGGATAGACAGGCTCTAAAGAAGGGTCTGGCAAAGGCATGGTAGACGCAACCTTTACTTGAGAATCTCTCGAATCCCATAGCTTCGTAATTTTTTCTTTATGTGTAACCGCATAAAAGGTAGTCAAGGAAGCGGTACACAGCCAAAATAGAATAGCATAGGTTAAAAAAGCATATTTTATAATTGGTTTCGTTTGTTTTCTTTTAAAGAGGAGAAAGAAAAGCAGTGTCATCACCACACTAAATGATAATAAAAAATAATTCATGATGGCACCTCCTCTTACTAGAATAACGCATTTCGACAAAAAAAACAGGAAAAATATTTAACACCGTTAAATGATTTTTCCTGTTTTAGATGGATGTTTACTTTTGTAATTTTTTGTAGTATTTTGCTTTTTCTACGTAGGACTCTTTAATCCTTTTTATTTCTTCCAAATCCTCTTCTGTTAAGTCTCGTACTACCTTCGCTGGACTTCCGAGTGCTAACGTGCGTGGTGGGATTTTCTTCCCGGGCGGGATTAAACTACCAGCACCGATAAAAGCCTGTTCCCCAACTTCCGCACCATCGAGTACAATAGAGCCCATTCCGACAAGTGCTCCTTGACGTATGATTGCGGAATGCAAGGTTACTTGATGTCCAATGACGACATCGTCTTCGATGATGACTGGCATGCCTGGTGATTGGTGAATTAAGCTTAAATCTTGAACGTTTGATCGTTTTCCAATGTGTACGGGGGCAACATCTCCTCGAATAACGGTCTTAAACCAGATACTCGCTTGTTCCTCTACCGTGATATCTCCAGTTAATACAACGTCTTCCGAAACATAGGCCGTTTCATGCAGAACAGGTTTTTTTCCTTTATACTCGTAAATCATTTGAAATTCACCTTCCGTTTATGGTGTTATAATGAATAGTATCATAATCCTTGGAATTAGGCTAAAGATGCAGTGGCTAGAAACGGAGGAGCAACATTGAGCTATTCAGTTCCGAAATCATCATTTAAATTAATGAGAATCGTTTTTCAAGACATTTTTCCTGTCGTTGATCAAGAACTTCGATATTGGGAAAAACGTGCGAAACAAATTCCAAATGTCGAATTAAGCAACCAAGCACAAGCCAGTATAGCTACTAAACGGTTTCACTGTCAGGGTGGTGCTGTTTTTAGCTTGCTTGCGGGGAAGATGTGGAAAGAAGCAATTACTTTTATTGTTGCCTATCAGACAATTAGTGATTACTTAGATAATTTATGTGACCGTAGCACTTCATTAGATCCGGAGGACTTTGCGCTACTTCATCAATCGATGGCTGATGCTTTGTCTCCAGATCATAAGGTGCAAAATTACTATGCCTTACGGGAGGAGCAAGAGGATGCTGATTATCTCGTAGACTTAGTAACGACATGTCAAAAAAGCCTAGCGAAAATTTCAAATTTATCAACAATCCAACCGTTTTTATTGGAACTAGAAACATTGTACAGTGACTTACAAGTACATAAGCATGTGAAAATAGAAGAAAGAATCCCACGACTTGAAAAATGGTTTCACGAGGAAAAAGAAAAGTTACCCGAATTACATTGGTATGAATTTTCCGCATGCAGTGGTTCTACTTTAGGGATTTTTTGTCTTGTATCGTACGCAATGGGAGGTAAAATGACTTCAAAATTGGCAGATTCCGTTTTTAAAAGTTATTTTCCATATATGCAAGGACTTCACATTTTGTTGGATTATTATATTGACCAAGAAGAGGACAAACAAGAAGGAGATCTAAACTTCTGTAATTATTACGAGAGCTTGGAAAATATGGAAACAAGATTTTTACACTTCATTAAAGAGACTAATAAGCATGTTCAATCATTACCTGATAAGCAGTTCCATGAAATGGTTCATACTGGCTTAGTGGGACTATATTTAGCAGATCCTAAAGTGAAAAAGCTGGCAAGTGGAAAGAAAATGACGAAACGTTTGCTACGCGCAAGTGGACTTCGTTCCTCTTTCTTTCATTACAATGTGAAGATGTATAACAAAATAAAGATGCGGACAATAGGATAAAGTAGGTCTATGCCACCTACTTTATCCTTTCTATGGCTAAAACAAACGGAGGGCTGTTTTGTTGATTGATAAAGCCGTACTGTAACACGGCATATTCTTTTTGACTTAATGTCTGAACAAACTGTAGCACGGCCTCCTTTTCTTCTTCTCCTCCAGGATGCCCAGCATATACGACGATAACTAAAAGACAGTGCTTCTTTAACCGAGTAATGATTTGTTGAATGGCTTGAACCGTACTTTCGGGCTGTGTGATCGTCTGTTTGTCGCTCCCAGGGAGATAGCCTAAATTAAAGATGGCTCCACCGATTAGGTAATCGGATGGCACGTATTCATTTATTTTTTCATGGCTGTCCAAAATTAATGTTGTGTTGCTAACACCATATTGTTTTAATTGTTCATTCGTTTGGCGAATCGCGTCTTCTTGAACATCAAAAGCAAATACTCGACCTTTTTCTTTTACTAATTGACTTAGGAGTAGCGTATCGTGCCCTTTTCCACAGGTTGCATCGATTACGATATCTCCCTCACGCACCGTCTGTTTTAACAGTTCATGAGCAAATGGAATCACTTTTAGTACCACAAAATCCTTCTCCTTCCTAATTTCCCATTTTTATTATCCTAAACCGAAGACATTTACTCAACATCTTCCACGAATAGGTTTAGGTCTAATCGTCCAAATTAGAAGCGAGGTGATGATGGTGGCAACGCGAGAATCAATAGATAACCTTATTTCAAAAGCGAATCAATATATTGACCAAGCAGAAAAAGAATTAGATATTACCAATCGAAATGGCTTCCATGTTGATGAGTCGTACACGACAGCTCAGCAAAAATTGAATGAGGTGGAGCAAGAGATTCAAAAAATGATGGATAGTGCCAGTCATGAGCAACGAGATCAGCTTCACCGAATGCATTTACGAGTCAGTCAATATATAAATGACATGGTTTTGGACCGAGTAGATATAACCAATATCACGGATTAATAAACGTAACCTTGCCAATAGGGCAAGGTTATTTTTTTGTGTTAGGAAAAAGAGGAATATTCCGTCTATTATTTTTTTCTACAAATTTCTTATAATCTGTCGATAATAGGGGAAGTCACTTTAAAAAAAGGGGAATGATGTATGTTCAACAAGAGAAAGATGATCATTTTTGTGATGATTTTTACTATCCTGTTAGCAGGGTGTGGTACAGAACAAGCGGAAAGTAAAATGGATGAGAAATTAAAAATAGGCGTTATGCTTTCGGATGTTGGTCTTGGGGATCAATCCTTTAGTGATTCCGCTTTTCAAGGACTGATAAAGGCTCGGAGCGAGCTAGGTATTTTGTTCGATTATCGTGAATTAAGTGAAACAGAGACCTATGAAAAAGGGCTAGAAGAGTTAGTTCAAAACGATAATGATGTCATCATCGGTCTAGGATATATGGTTCAAGAGGATTTGGAAAAAGTTGCCAAGAAGTATCCGGACAAGCAGTTTGTCATTATTGATTCTGTTTCTGAATTAAAAAACGTAACTTCCGTAACATTCAAATCAGATGAAGGTAGCTATTTAGCAGGTGTTGTGGCTGCTTTAACGACAAAGTCAAATACGATTGGATTTATCGGTGGAGAGGACGTTGAGCTTATTAATGCTTTTGCTGATGGATTTACGAATGGAGCCAAGTCCATTAACCCATCTATAAAGGTACTCGTCGAGTATGCAGGTACATATGGGGATGACAAACTCGGCGGATCCATTGCGAAAGATATGATTGCGAACAAAGCAGACGTATTGTTCGCTGCTGCAGGCTTTACAGGTGTAGGGGTGTTAAAGGAAGCGCAGATGCAAGGTGTTTATGCAATTGGGGTGGACTCTGACCAATATTTTTATGCTGAAAAAGCAGTCATCACTTCGGTATTAAAGAAGATTGACGTGGCAGTTTACCAACTAGCATCTGACTTGGTGAAGGATGGAAAAGTACCTACTGGTCATATCGAGTTTGGAATAAACAATGAAGGGGTCGACTTAGCCCCATTACGTGTGATTCCATACAACGATTCGCAATTGGAACAAATTGAGGAAGCTAGACAGCAATTTGCTGAATAAGACCAGGGGGGATATACGATATGAGTATTAGAAAAAAACTATTAATAAATTCGCTCGGAATTTTAGTTTTATCAAGTCTTATTGTAGCTTTTATTATCTACAATATGTTAAACATTCAATCCTCTAGTCAGGATGAGGTAACAACATTAATTGATGTGCAAAAGCTCGACTCAGATTTGAACGGCCTAAAACAAAGCTTGAGTAACTTTTCTTTCTCAGGAACAGACGCATTAAAAGAAGAAGCGTTGCTAAATATGGAACAAAGTGGTGCGCTTCTTGAAGAATTAGTAAAAGCTTCTAAAGGAAAGAGTAGTGAGCAATATATTGAAAGAGCTGCGCTAAAATTTGATGAATTAACAAAAGCTACGAAAGAGGCGTTAAATCAGAAAGATTTGGCAGAAGCAAAAAGACAATCCATTCGTATTGACGGGTTATTAAATGATACTTATAAATTTAATATGGCATCAGAGGAACAGTATGAAAAAGCACTGAATGATTTAGAAGGGAAAATAGAGTATGTCATTCTTTCTGCCATTATTAGTACGGTAGTCTTAATTGCAATTGCTTCTATTATGTCCCTGAAGATTACGAACTCGATTAGCGGTTCTCTAAAGAAATTATCAAAGAATGCCAATGAGATTGCGAATGGAAATCTCCAAGTGGAACCAATTCGATATAAGGGAAACGATGAGCTCGGAGCGTTAAATCAGGCATTCACCCAAATGGTAGAACAGTTAAGTGGCCTTATTTTATCGGTGAAAACTGTAAGTAAAGATGTAGAGCAGTTCGCTGTTTCACTGGAAAAAGATAATGTTTACTTGACAGATGTAAGTAATCAGATTGCTGTATCTACTGATGAATTGTCGTCTGGTACACAATCCATTTCGGAAGATTTGCAGGACGCCGTTTCTTTAATTCAAGATATGGATCAAGAATTCACAAGAAATGTTGAATTTGCTAAACAATCCGTAGAACATGGCACAGATGTTATGGATGCAATTCAATCTGGTCAAGAGGCAATCGGAGTTCAACGGGATCTTATCGAGGAAAATTCCAATACGACGAAAAAGATTGAACAAGCTACTCAAACTTTTGTTGGTTATACAAAGCAAATTGAAGAAATGGCTCAATCCGTTTCCGATATTGCGGAACAAACGAACCTCTTAGCTTTAAATGCTGCTATTGAGGCGGCAAGAGCTGGAGAAGCAGGTAAAGGTTTCGCGGTTGTAGCAGAAGAAGTGAGAAAGCTTGCCGAAGAATCTTCTAAAGCAACAGGTTATATTTTTGAGATGGTTTCGTCTATTGAATCTGGAATTTCAGAGATATCTAATTCTGTATCCGAAGGTGTTGCGATTGCTGGGAAAGAAGAAGCATCTATGGAAACAACCACGACTGCATTCCAAAACATCAAACAAAAAGTGGAAGATATTACAGCAAAGCTTATGGACTTATCTAATGGAGTAGACCATTCGAAAGATCTAGGAGAGAAAGTATTATCGAATGTAGAAAGTATTAGTGCAGTAGTAGAAGAAACTGCAGCAGGTAACGAAGAAATTTCTGCTTCTACAGAAGAACAGTTAAAAGCGTTTAAGCATATGGTAGAGAAAGTAACGGAAATGAGACAGATGACGGATCGTTTAAATGAAGAGGTAGGAAAGTTTCAACTGTAAATTAGACTTTCTTGACAAGTAAAAAAGCTTTGATTACAATACCAATACAATAACTGTTGAACGATGAAGAAAAGGACTAGTAGTAAAGCACTCAGGAAATAGAGAGGTTACGGTTGGTGAAAGTAGCCCCTGAACTTTATGAACTCACCTTTGATGTTGCAAGGATGAATCAAAGTAGTCTTTGCCGTCCTCCGCGTTAAGGAGTCGAGCGAGCGCATTGCGCTAAGTTGGGTGGTACCGCGGGAAAAATCTCTCGTCCCTTATTTTATATTGGGGATGGGGGATTTTTTTATAGATTAAAACGGAAAGGTCTTCCCATAGCATTTACATCCTAGCATTAGAAACAGTTGAATTTATAAAAGGAGGCTATAACCATGTCATTTAACCATCATAATATTGAGAAGAAATGGCGCGAATACTGGTTGGATAATAAAACATTTAAAACGAATACGGAGACGAACAAAGAAAAATTTTATATTTTAGATATGTTCCCGTATCCGTCTGGTGCTGGTTTACACGTAGGGCACCCTGAAGGCTATACGGCTACAGATATTGTGGCGAGAATGAAAAGAATGCAAGGATACGAGGTTCTACATCCAATGGGATGGGATGCATTCGGGTTGCCAGCAGAACAATACGCGTTGGATACTGGGAATGATCCTGCAGAATTCACGAAGAAAAACATTGAGACTTTCAGACGACAAATCCAAGAGTTAGGTTTTTCATATGATTGGGATCGTGAAATAAATACGACGGATCCGAATTATTATAAATGGACACAATGGATTTTCCTTAAGCTATATGAAAAAGGATTGGCATATGTAGATGAAGTCCCAGTAAATTGGTGTCCTGCACTTGGAACCGTGTTGGCAAATGAAGAAGTTATAGACGGGAAGAGTGAACGTGGTGGTCATCCTGTGGAACGCAGACCAATGAAGCAATGGATGCTTCGTATTACAGCTTATGCTGATCGTTTGTTGGAAGATCTAGAGGAACTAGATTGGCCGGAAAGTATTAAAGATATGCAACGTAATTGGATTGGGCGATCAGAAGGAGCTGAAGTTCATTTCGGAATAGACGGAACCGACGAATCCTTCACTGTATTTACGACAAGACCAGATACATTGTTCGGAGCAACTTACACAGTTTTAGCTCCAGAGCATCCACTCGTGAAAAAAATAGTGTCCGCAGAACAAAAAAATAAAGTCGACGCATATGTGAAGGAAGTAAATGCAAAAAGTGACCTAGAAAGAACCGATCTAGCTAAAGAAAAGTCTGGTGTATTTACAGGGGCTTATGCCGTGAATCCAATTAACGGTGAGAAACTACCAATATGGGTGGCGGATTATGTCCTAATGACGTACGGCTCTGGCGCAATCATGGCAGTTCCAGCACATGATGAAAGAGACTATGAGTTTGCTGTAAAGTTTAATCTCCCTATTAAAGCGGTTGTCGAAGGTGGCAATGTTGAGGAAGAAGCTTATGTAGGAGACGGTCCTCATATTAACTCAGACTTCTTAAACGGACTTGGTAAAGAAGAAGCAATTGGAAAAGCGATACAGTGGCTAGAGGATAACCAGAAAGGTGAAAAGAAAGTCACCTACCGTCTACGTGATTGGCTATTTAGTCGTCAGCGTTATTGGGGAGAACCGATTCCAATCATTCACTGGGAGGATGGCACAACTTCAGCGGTTCCAGAAGAAGAGCTTCCATTAACTCTGCCGAAAACGACAGAAATTAAACCTTCTGGTACAGGAGAGTCGCCGTTAGCAAATATCGACGATTGGGTGAAGGTTACCGACCCGAAAACAGGAATGAAAGGCCGCAGAGAAACAAATACAATGCCGCAGTGGGCGGGTAGTTGCTGGTACTTCCTACGTTTTATTGATCCAAATAACACGGAGAAGTTAGCGGAACCTGAGAAATTGCAGAAATGGCTTCCGGTAGACACTTATATCGGAGGAGCAGAGCATGCGGTTCTTCACTTGTTATATGCACGATTCTGGCATAAATTCCTTTATGATATCGGAGTTGTGCCAACGAAAGAGCCATTTCAAAAACTATTCAACCAAGGGATGATCTTGGGTGAAAACAATGAAAAAATGAGTAAATCAAAAGGAAATGTAGTGAATCCTGATGAGATTGTAGATACGCATGGTGCTGATACGTTAAGGTTGTATGAAATGTTTATGGGGCCACTAGATGCTGCTGTAGCTTGGTCAACGAATGGTCTGGACGGAGCACGAAGATTTCTAGATCGTGTTTGGAGACTATTCGTAACAGACGAAGGGAAGCTTACGGATAAGGTAGTGGAACAGCAGGGAAATGATTCCTTAGAGAAGGTGTACCACGAGACTGTTAAAAAGGTAACAGAGAACTTTGAGGATCTTCGATTTAATACAGGTATTTCTCAAATGATGGTATTCATTAATGATGCCTACAAAGCAGATGCGATTTCACGTGAGTACGCAGAAGGCTTTGTAAAATTACTTTCACCTGTTGCTCCACATATAGCGGAAGAGCTTTGGCAAATACTTGGCTATAGCGAATCTATTTCTTATGCTTCGTGGCCAGCTTACGATGAAGCTAAACTTGTAGAAGACGAAGTGGAGATTGTTATTCAAGTAATGGGTAAAGTTCGAGCGAAGGTTATGGTGCCAAAGGACGCATCGAAAGAAGAGCTAGAGAAGCAAGCACTTGAAAATGAATCTGTTCAGGATTGGCTGGATGGCAAAACAGTTCGCAAGATAATAGCTGTCCCAGGTAAGCTTGTAAATATTGTAGCCAATTAATTGAATAGATTAAGGAATGCGATGAAAGGAATCGCATTCCTTTTATTTTGTCATTAATCATTAGTGGATAGGTTTCAGAAGAGGAGCATAATAAATCGTAAAAAAGTTGTTGACATTTGGTCCTGAGGAGTGTAATATAAATTTTGCTGTCGCAAGAAATAATACTTATCGAAAAATCGTTATCTCCACTAATTGGAAATTGACATTTTTCGTGGCAGATGATATTATTAATTTACTGTCGCTCCTATGACAGATTAATCATTTATTTGATCCTTGAAAACTGAACAAAACAACCAGTATGTTAAGTAAGATTTTAGCTAGCTTTATTATTGAGTAAAGAACTCAAAACTCTATTGGAGAGTTTGATCTTGGCTCAGGACGAACGCTGGCGGCGTGCCTAATACATGCAAGTCGAGCGCGGGAAGCTATCTGACCCCTTCGGGGTGACGATAGTGGAACGAGCGGCGGACGGGTGAGTAACACGTGGGTAACCTGCCTATGAGACTGGGATAACTCCGGGAAACCGGGGCTAATACCGGATAACACTTTTTCCTGCATGGGAGAAAGTTGAAAGGCGGCTTTTGCTGTCCCTTATAGATGGACCCGCGGCGCATTAGCTAGTTGGTAGGGTAACGGCCTACCAAGGCAACGATGCGTAGCCGACCTGAGAGGGTGATCGGCCACACTGGGACTGAGACACGGCCCAGACTCCTACGGGAGGCAGCAGTAGGGAATCTTCCGCAATGGACGAAAGTCTGACGGAGCAACGCCGCGTGAACGATGAAGGTTTTCGGATCGTAAAGTTCTGTTGTTAGGGAAGAACACGTACAAGAGTAACTGCTTGTACCTTGACGGTACCTAACGAGAAAGCCCCGGCTAACTACGTGCCAGCAGCCGCGGTAATACGTAGGGGGCAAGCGTTGTCCGGAATTATTGGGCGTAAAGCGCGCGCAGGCGGTTTCTTAAGTCTGATGTGAAAGCCCACGGCTTAACCGTGGAGGGTCATTGGAAACTGGGGAACTTGAGTGCAGAAGAGGAGAGTGGAATTCCACGTGTAGCGGTGAAATGCGTAGAGATGTGGAGGAACACCAGTGGCGAAGGCGACTCTCTGGTCTGTAACTGACGCTGAGGCGCGAAAGCGTGGGGAGCGAACAGGATTAGATACCCTGGTAGTCCACGCCGTAAACGATGAGTGCTAGGTGTTAGGGGGTTTCCGCCCCTTAGTGCTGAAGTTAACGCATTAAGCACTCCGCCTGGGGAGTACGGCCGCAAGGCTGAAACTCAAAAGAATTGACGGGGGCCCGCACAAGCGGTGGAGCATGTGGTTTAATTCGAAGCAACGCGAAGAACCTTACCAGGTCTTGACATCCTCTGACAACCCTAGAGATAGGGCGTTCCCTTCGGGGACAGAGTGACAGGTGGTGCATGGTTGTCGTCAGCTCGTGTCGTGAGATGTTGGGTTAAGTCCCGCAACGAGCGCAACCCTTGATCTTAGTTGCCAGCATTTAGTTGGGCACTCTAAGGTGACTGCCGGTGACAAACCGGAGGAAGGTGGGGATGACGTCAAATCATCATGCCCCTTATGACCTGGGCTACACACGTGCTACAATGGATGGTACAAAGGGCAGCGAAGCCGCGAGGTGAAGCAAATCCCATAAAACCATTCTCAGTTCGGATTGTAGGCTGCAACTCGCCTACATGAAGCCGGAATCGCTAGTAATCGCGGATCAGCATGCCGCGGTGAATACGTTCCCGGGCCTTGTACACACCGCCCGTCACACCACGAGAGTTGGCAACACCCGAAGTCGGTGAGGTAACCTTTTAGGAGCCAGCCGCCGAAGGTGGGGCCAATGATTGGGGTGAAGTCGTAACAAGGTAGCCGTATCGGAAGGTGCGGCTGGATCACCTCCTTTCTAAGGAAAGATAACGGAAGCCAGCTCTTCGGAGCTGGTCAGAGACATACTTGGTTGTTTGGTTCAGTTTTGAGGGATTAAAACCCTTCAATGAACTTCTGTTAAAACCGTCACGTCCTGTGACAACACAGAAGTCACCACGTCATGTGGAAGTTGTACCTTGAAAACTAGATAAGAGTATTAGGAAGTGAAGGCGACTGCTCAGCAGCGTACGGATAGGAAAGCTCGCGTAGAGTCTTCGTAGAAGACTTGTAGAGAGATTGCCTATACGCTAGCTGTTAGGAGCCGGAACTAGACTAAACAAGACATCAATTTTAGTAAAGACCACGTCTTTTCACAGACTATTAGTTAAGTGAAGAAGGGCGCACGGTGGATGCCTTGGCACTAGGAGCCGAAGAAGGACGGGACGAACACCGATATGTCTCGGGGAGCCGTACGTAGGCGTTGATCCGGGAATTTCCGAATGGGGAAACCCACTGCTCGTAATGGAGTAGTACCTATATCTGAATCCATAGGATATAGGAGGCAGACCTGGGGAACTGAAACATCTTAGTACCCAGAGGAAGAGAAAGCAAATGCGATTTCCTGAGTAGCGGCGAGCGAAACGGAAACAGCCCAAACCAGAAAGCTTGCTTTCTGGGGTTGTAGGACACTCTATACGGAGTTACAAAGAAATAGTGTAGACGAATCGATCTGGAACGATCAGCCGAAGAAGGTAAGAGCCCTGTAATCGAAAGACTGTTTCCTCCAGAGTGGATCCTGAGTACGGCGGAACACGTGAAATTCCGTCGGAATCCGGGAGGACCATCTCCCAAGGCTAAATACTCCCTAGTGACCGATAGTGAACCAGTACCGTGAGGGAAAGGTGAAAAGCACCCCGGGAGGGGAGTGAAAGAGAACCTGAAACCGTGTGCCTACAAGTAGTCGGAGCCCATTAACGGGTGACGGCGTACCTTTTGTAGAATGGACCGGCGAGTTACGATCTCTTGCAAGGTTAAGTCGTATAGACGGAGCCGCAGCGAAAGCGAGTCTGAATAGGGCGTTGTAGTAAGGGGTCGTAGACCCGAAACCGTGTGATCTACCCATGTCCAGGGTGAAGGTCAGGTAACACTGACTGGAGGCCCGAACCCACGCACGTTGAAAAGTGCGGGGATGAGGTGTGGGTAGGGGTGAAATGCCAATCGAACACGGAGATAGCTGGTTCTCTCCGAAATAGCTTTAGGGCTAGCCTCAAGAAATGAGTACTGGAGGTAGAGCACTGATTGGACTAGGGGCCCTCATCGGGTTACCGAATTCAGTCAAACTCCGAATGCCAGCTACTTTATCTTGGGAGTCAGACTATGGGTGATAAGGTTCATAGTCGAAAGGGAAACAGCCCAGACCACCAGCTAAGGTCCCCAAGTATACGTTAAGTGGAAAAGGATGTGGAGTTGCTTAGACAACCAGGATGTTGGCTTAGAAGCAGCCACCATTTAAAGAGTGCGTAATAGCTCACTGGTCGAGTGACTCTGCGCCGAAAATGTACCGGGGCTAAACGTATCACCGAAGCTGTGGATTGTTCTTACGAACAATGGTAGGAGAGCGTTCTAAGTGCAGCGAAGTCAGACCGTAAGGACTGGTGGAGCGCTTAGAAGTGAGAATGCCGGTATGAGTAGCGAAAAAGAAGTGAGAATCTTCTTCACCGAATGCCTAAGGTTTCCTGAGGAAGGCTCGTCCGCTCAGGGTTAGTCAGGACCTAAGCCGAGGCCGAAAGGCGTAGGCGATGGACAACAGGTTGATATTCCTGTACCACCTCCTTTCCGTTTGAACGACGGGGGACGCAGTAGGATAGGGAAAGCGCGCCGCTGGATGAGCGCGTCCAAGCAGTGAGTGAGTCAGATAGGCAAATCCGTCTGGCAATCACAAGCTGTGATGGGGAGGGAAATATAGTACCGAAGTTCCTGATTTCACACTGCCAAGAAAAGCCTCTAGTGAGGAAAGAGGTGCCTGTACCGCAAACCGACACAGGTAGGCGAGGAGAGAATCCTAAGGTGATCGGGAGAACTCTCGTTAAGGAACTCGGCAAAATGACCCCGTAACTTCGGGAGAAGGGGTGCTTCTTGCATGAGAAGCCGCAGTGAAAAGGCCCAAGCGACTGTTTAGCAAAAACACAGGTCTCTGCGAAGCCGAAAGGCGAAGTATAGGGGCTGACACCTGCCCGGTGCTGGAAGGTTAAGGGGATGCGTTAGCTTCGGCGAAGCGTTGAACCGAAGCCCCAGTAAACGGCGGCCGTAACTATAACGGTCCTAAGGTAGCGAAATTCCTTGTCGGGTAAGTTCCGACCCGCACGAAAGGTGCAACGACTTGGGCACTGTCTCAACGAGAGACCCGGTGAAATTATACTATGCGTGAAGATGCGCATTACCCGCGACAGGACGGAAAGACCCCGTGGAGCTTTACTGTAGCCTGATATTGAATGTTGGTACAGCTTGTACAGGATAGGTGGGAGCCTGAGAAACCGGAGCGCTAGCTTCGGTGGAGGCGCTGGTGGGATACCACCCTGGCTGTACGGACCTTCTAACCCAGGACCGTGATCCGGTTCGGAGACAGTGTCAGGTGGGCAGTTTGACTGGGGTCGCCTCCCAAAGAGTAACGGAGGCGCCCAAAGGTTCCCTCAGAATGGTTGGAAATCATTCGAAGAGTGTAAAGGCAGAAGGGAGCTTGACTGCGAGACCTACAAGTCGAGCAGGGACGAAAGTCGGGCTTAGTGATCCGGTGGTTCCGCATGGAAGGGCCATCGCTCAACGGATAAAAGCTACCCCGGGGATAACAGGCTTATCTCCCCCACAAGAGTCCACATCGACGGGAGGTTTGGCACCTCGATGTCGGCTCATCGCATCTGGGGCTGTAGTCGGTCCCAAGGGTTGGGCTGTTCGCCATTAAAGCGGTACGCGAGCTGGTTCAGAACGTCGTGAGACAGTTCGGTCCCTATCCGTCGTGGGGCGTTGGAAGTTTGAGAGGAGCTGTCCTTAGTACGAGAGGACCGGATGGACACACCGCTGGTGCACCAGTTGTTCCGCCAGGAGCATAGCTGGGTAGCTACGTGTGGAAGGGATAAGTGCTGAAAGCATCTAAGCATGAAGCCCCCCTCAAGATGAGACTTCCCATCATTTTAAATGAGTAAGATCCCTCAGAGACGATGAGGTTGATAGGTTCGAGGTGGAAGCATGGTGACATGTGTAGCTGACGAATACTAATCGATCGAGGACTTAACTAAAGATCAAAAGCGGAAGTGTCCCGTGGACACTCGAGCTGGCCGTGGCTCTAGCTCGTTTGATTGTCTAACTCTTATCTAGTTTTTAGGGTACAAACTCAACTCTACATTAAAGGTCTAGTGGCAAGAGCGAAGAGGTCACACCTGTTCCCATGCCGAACACAGAAGTTAAGCTCTTCAGCGCCCATGGTAGTTGGGGCATTGCCCCTGCGAGAGTAGGACGTCGCTAGGCAAATGAAAACTTCTAAGCATTTTTGCTTAGAAGTTTTTTGTTTTACAGTGTTTTAAACAAAAAGCCCTCTCGTGAGGGCTACTTAAATCCGTACACTATTACTATGCTAGAGCTTCCCAAGCGGCATTCATTCCTGCAATTCTACCTGTAACCATCGCGGAAGTTATGTTGTACCCACCAGTGTAGCCGTGAATATCAAGAATTTCCCCACAAAAATATAGGCCGTGCATTATTTTAGATTGCATCGTATTCGGTACAATTTCTTTCGTCGAAACACCGCCACCAGTTACAAATGCTTTATCCATTGGAAGAGATCCATTTACGGTAAAAGTGAATCCTTTTAAATCTGATATAAAATTTCGAATTTTTTCCCGGGAAATATTGGCAGCTTTTTCTTCTAGACGAATTTCACTTCGCTCTAATAGGAAATCTAAATAGCGTTCTGGCACAACGCCTTTAACCAAGTTTTTAAAAGACTTCTTTGGATTTTGTTCGATTAATTGAATATATTCTTCTAATAATTTGTCCTCGAAATAATCGGGTATTGCATCAATCTTTATCGTAACGCTTTTGTGTCCTTTTCGTAATTCCTTGACTACAAATTGGGAGCAGCGTAAGACTGCAGGTCCAGAAATCCCAAAATGGGTGAAAATCATATCCATCTTATGTGAAATAATTGATTTTCCTTTTTCATTCAGTACAGAAACATCAGAATCCCTTAAGGAAATACCTTGTAAGGTTTTTTGCTTTATAAATGGTTCGTTCGATGTTAATGGTACTTCGGTAGGATATAAATCTGTAATTGTATGCCCTGCGTTTTTCGCCCAAGCATAACCGTCACCTGTGCTTCCTGTATGTGGAACTGCTTTACCACCTACTGCTAAAACCACAGCATTTGTTTGAATTTTTTCCTTAGATTTTAAAATCACGGTATGATGGTTATCCCCATATTGTATGGCCTCTACGGGACTATTCGTTCGTATTGTAACGTGGAGTTCGTCTAGACGGTTTAACAAGGCATTAACAACTGTTTTTGCAGAGTTGCTAACGGGAAACATTCGCCCATGGTCTTCTTCTTTTAATGCCACTCCTAATCCTTCGAAAAACTCGATAATATCGTAATTATTAAATACGGAAAAGGCACTATATAAAAATCTTCCGTTTCCAGGAATATGCTTTATTACTTCATCTTGAGGAAGTCGGTTCGTTACATTACATCTACCACCTCCTGAAATCGCTAGCTTCTTTCCTAGTTTATCCCCTTTATCTATGAGTAAGGTTTTAGCGCCATTCTCAGCAGCTGCAATGGCAGCCATTAAGCCTGAGGGCCCTCCACCTATAACTACAACTTGAACATTCATGTATGTACTTCCTTTCCTGTCACGAATTCGTATTCAAATAAACATGCAGTAGTTCTGTCTAAGTCTACACTTTATGATAAAATAGATTCGTTCGATTATCCAATAATTGCAGGTGAAAAAATGTCAACTTCAAATATATTACGAGGTACGATGCTGCTTACGGCAGCTACTTTTTTATCAAAGTTCCTTGGAATGATTTATACTATACCATTTAATGAATTAGTAGGAGCTACAGGTGGAGCTCTATATGGCTATGCCTATGGTCCTTATAATATTTTAATAAGTATGTCTACTATTGGTGTACCACTGGCTGTGTCAAAATTTGTATCTAAATATAACGCCATGGGGGATTACTATACCGGGCGAAGAATGTTCAAAGCTGGCATGAGTCTCATGATCATAACGGGTATCATAGCATTCCTTATTTTATATTTTAGTTCTGGATTGCTAGCAAAAATCTATGTTCCGTCAAATGATCCATCTGGAATTATTGCAGAAGATGTAGAAATGGTATTAAAAATGATTAGTTTTGCTTTACTTATTATTCCAAGCATGAGCATTATTCGTGGATTTTTCCAAGGGTATGAATCCATGGGGCCAACTGCTTTGTCACAGGTTGTAGAGCAAATTGTTCGTATCGTATTCCTGTTAAGTGCCGCTTTCCTAATTATTCATGTATTCAGTGGAAGTGTGACAACAGCAGTAGGATATGCCGCATTCGCTGCTTTTGTTGGAGCAGTGGCTTCATATATTGTTCTAGGTCTATACTGGAAGAAACGAAAACAGTATTTGGATCGCCAAGTTGCAAGTCAACGCAAAACGCATCAAATCCCATTGAGGGACTTATACAAAGAGTTGTTCCGATATGCAGGGCCATTCGTATTAGTAGGATTAGCTACACCACTTTACCAACAGATTGATGCGATAACCTTTGAAAGAACGATGAGTGCCATTGGCCAAGGGGAAATATCCGCGATTGCTTTCTCCAACATCAGTGTGTACGGTCATAAGCTTGTTATCATTCCGGTTACAATTGCGACAGGGCTTTCCTTAGCCATTCTACCAGCAATCACTAAATCGGTTACTGAGCGGAATATGCCCCTAGCATTCCGTCAGATTAATCAATCCTTACAAATCGTCATGCTACTTGTTTTACCTGCTTCCGTCGGTATGTCTCTGCTATCATATGAAGTTTATGGGGCATTTTACGGTATCGAAAATATTAATATTAATGGACCATTACTTGCTTGGTATGCACCTGTTGCATTATTGTTTGCTTTCTTTACCGTTACGTCGTCTATTTTACAAGGTATCAATCAACAAAGATTTGCAGTTACAAGTCTTGGTGCAGGTTTACTACTTAAAATCTGTTTGAATGTGCCTCTTATGTATGCACTAGGGGCAAAAGGAGCAGTAGTTGGAACATCTCTTGCTGTTCTGACAGCTATTATTTTAAACTTCTGGAGAATTAAACAAACGATTGGTTTTCCAATGCGAGAATTCACGAAGCGATCTTCGTTAATGGCTATCTTTACAATTTTAATGACAATGGCGGTTCTCATTACGAAGTGGATATTAGGTTTCTGGATATCCTATGAAGATAGTCGTTTTGCGGCTATTGTTACGTTAATGGTGGCAATTCCAGTGGGGGCTTTAGTATATTTATGGTTCAGTTATGAATCAACGTTATTTGAACGGACTTTAGGAAACCGAGTTCGGATATTTGACCGTATATTTAGAAGAAGATAAAGGAGCATTCTATGAGAATCGACAAGTTATTATCGAATATGGGGTTTGGAAGCCGAAAAGAAGTAAAATCCCTTCTGAAAAAAGGGATTGTTACCCGTAACGGCGAAGTAGTAAAAAATGGTCAAGACCAAGTAGACCCAAATCACGATGAAATAAAGGTTGCAGGGGAAGAGATTGAGTACAAAGAGTTTGTCTATCTTATGATGCATAAACCACCAGGCTGTGTCTCAGCAACGGAGGATAATCGTGATCAGACCGTAATCGATTTATTAGAGCCAGAGGATGCAATCTTTGAGCCTTTTCCTGTAGGAAGGTTGGATAAGGATACGGAAGGCTTACTTCTTCTGACGAATGATGGCAAGTTGGCCCACCAGCTATTGTCGCCGAAAAAACACGTAGGAAAGACATACTTTGCTCGTGTGGAAGGTGTGGTTACCGATTCGGATATTTCAGCTTTTGCAACCGGGGTTATGTTAGATGACGGTTATGTAACGAAACCAGGAGAACTAACGATTCTAAAAAGTGGAGAAATCTCTGAAATAGAGCTAACAATTACAGAAGGGAAATTTCATCAAGTTAAACGAATGTTTCAGTCTGTAAACAAAAGAGTAGTGTACTTAAAGAGGCTAACAATGGGAAGTCTTCAATTAGACGAAGAACTTCCTATTGGAACATATCGAGAGCTTACCGAGGACGAGCTAACTCGTCTAAAGGAACAACATATATAAGTTCAAGAAACAAAAAAATAGGCTGACCATCCGTCAGCCTTTCATTTAATTTTATTTAAGAAATTTTAACTCGTTTTTCAGTGATTTTCCATCGTCCCCGATTCGGACTTGTAACTAGACCGTTATGCTCTAACACGTTTAAATCTCGCTGCACAGTTCGATCTGTAATCCCAAATTCCTCTGCCAATTCTGTAGTGGAGACTGTCCCTTTTTCTCTAATATAAAGGTATTCAGCCTTAACACGAGTAAGCATACGGGTTGTTGATTGATTCAAAAAACCACTCCTTAATATACATTTCATATACCTGTGGTGCCACTGAATCTAGAAGTTATTCTAATTTTACACTATTTTTATGATGGAATGCTAGATGTATGAAAAAAATTTACGGACAATTCAAGAAATTAAAGAAAATTTAAGGGGGTCGAAAAATGATTATTTTTAGAAGAATATTACGAAAAGTGGTGAAAATACAAAATACTTTCCTATTCCTTGGAAGTCTGCTCATGATTGTATTGGCTTCCTATCTCGTTGTTGCTGTAGAAAAAGAATCATTCCCCACGTTTTTTGACGCATTTTGGTGGGTGATGACAACCGTTACAACCGTTGGTTACGGAGATTATTATCCGGTCTCTTTCGCAGGAAGAATGATTGCTTTATTTTTATATGTGTTCGGTATCGGGATAATAGGAATTGTCATTGGGAAAGTAGTAGATAGCTTATCAAGCTTTCGAATCAAAAGGGAGGAAGGAAACATCGTGTTTAAAGAAAAAGATCATTATATTATTATAGGCTGGTCTCAAAAAGCTAAATTTGCTATAGATGAAATTGTTAGAACGATGCCAGATGCGGATATATTAATCATTGATACACTAGAGAAAGCACCTCTTTTAAAGGAGCATATACACTTTTTGCATGGTCATGCTTCCGAAACGGAAGTGCTAGAGAAAGCAAATATAAAGGAAGCTAAAGCAGTCTTGATTTTTGCGAACGATCAAATCACGGACGGGCAGTTAAATGATGGTAGAACCTTGCTCATTGCTTCTGCAATAGAAGCCTATGCTCCACATGTACATACTGTTGTTGAAGTGATGGAAGAAGCACACATTAAAAACTTTGTTCATGTTAAAGTAAATGAATTTATTATTTCGAATGAAACTATTTCTTCCTTGTTTGTCCGTTCTGCATTTCACGAAGGGATGTCACGTCTGTTCGGGCAGTTATTACGGCGTTCCGTAGGGGAGGATCTGTTTCACGTGCCGACGAATCCGGAATGGAAAACGTATAAGGATGCGTTTAATGCTTTATTAGATTCTGGGGCTACTCTCGTTGCAGACAGGGATGACTTAAGCATCAATCGATCCCTCGATAAAGAAATACCAGCTGATGCCAAATTGTTCGTCATATGTGATGAAAACACTTATCAAACACTTATACAAAATATCTCTTAATATTCTCCTTGGAACCATGCATGTTCTTTCTATTGAAGGGGATTATGGATAATAAGATGAACAGCAAGATATACGGGAGGAAAAAGTGAAACATGACAAATGACGCTCATTACTTCATAGGGATACCCATTCGAGAGGATATTCAAAATTGGTTGGCCGAGTGGCAGGAAATGTTACAAAGAAAAGGACAAGTAGCTTACAAAAGCTGGACACATGTCTCTGATCTACATATAACTTTATTGTTTTTAGGTGGCGTATCGGAGAACAAAATTACAGAAATCATAGAAGAACTGCAAAAAATGGACGGTTTAGAAAAATTCCATGTGAATATTGGGACCGTTGGAACGTTTGGAAAGAGATCACAGCCAAGAGTACTTTGGGCAGGAGTTGAAGGGAACAAAGTACTTAACAATCTGCAAGAAAAGGTAGCGAATACCTGTGCAATGTTTGGGTTTAAAAAGGAATCACGGCCATATCGCCCTCACATTACACTAGCGAAAAAATGGGATCCATCCTTTGCAAAAGAGTTAATGCTTCCTGAATCAGAGGAATTTTTGGCAAGGAAGGACATGTTGGTGGACCACTTGGTCGTGTATAAAATACACCCATCGAAATCTCCAAAATATGAAATCGTTACTGCTATCCGTTTGAATTGAGGTGAAATCGTGACACAGTTAGTCAAATTAGAAGACTATGTTTCCAGATATGAACGGGATATTTATCATTATCCAGGTCAGTTTATTCGGCTAAAAAAAGAAAATTGGAAAAAACTCCGTGAGCAATGGGAGAACCAACGGTACTCTGCAGAGGGAATTAATGAGGATGAGCCTACTGAAGCAGATTCATCCATCTGGAATCTGTTTAAACGAAAAGAAAAAGAAGAGTTGTTGGAAATGGTTGTCGATAAGCCGAGGCTTCCACAAAATGAGGCAGCTCTTAAGCAATATTACTTAGATCAGTTAGTATCCTTACAGTTAAAATGGGCATCCACAACAGTGAACGAAATGTCGTTCTTAGACAGAGGGTATAAGGATGATTTCGTCCTTAAATATTTCTTGCAAAGATTTCCGGACACATATTTATTATTTTATCATCCCATTTTTCACATTAAACAGTCGTTTATTGAAGGAGAAATCATTCTTGTTACCCCTATAGGAATTGACATTATTACATTATTAGAAACAAATTCTAGTATGACCTTTATGTCGAATGACGATCGGACCTGGATGAGGGAACATAATCAGATACGATCCAAAATATTGAGTCCAATGCTCGGATTAAATCGAACTGAAAAATTAGTGCGAAGCATGATGAAAGCCCACAGTATAGAGTTCCCTATAACGAAGATTGTTTTATCGAGAACAAATAAGATTCAAGCTGCTCAAGAACCATATCAAACAAAATATATTGGTAAAACAGAGCATGACCGTTGGTTACAAGAAAAACGCTCGCTTGTTTCTCCGTTAAAGCATATTCAATTGAAGGTCTGTGATATTCTCTTAAAGCAATGTGCAACGAATGCTTATAAGCGACCGGAGTGGAATGAAAATGAGGGTGGAGAGCAAAATATGGGGTCATTTGGTGAATAAATTCAAAGTAACTTGTAAAATGTCAAAATTTATCCTTGAAAAATAGGTCGAAAATGGGTTAATCTATAATATGTCTCACTTTAAATTTATGATGAAATGCAACATTAAATAATTGATAGATTAATAGAATTTCAACGTGCAAAATGAGGGTGAAAACAGTGGATTATTTATTTGGAACGGATTGGACAATCACGCCTGCAGGTGGTTCAACTGGAGAAGCATATATGGCAGCAAATTCAGAGAAGCGCCTTTTCTTAAAGCGAAACTCTTCTCCGTTTCTAGCTGTTCTCTCAGCAGAAGGAATTGTTCCTAAATTACTATGGACAAAAAGAATGGCGAACGGTGACGTTATTACAGCTCAACACTGGTTAGAAGGAAGAGAGCTGGACCCTGAAGAAATGCAACATCCTCAAGTTGCTCGAATGCTTAGCAAAATTCACCATTCTCCGGAGTTATTAGACATGCTCTTGAAAATTGGGAAAGCTCCGATTTTACCTCAAGATTTGTTACAAGAGGTGAAAGTACATGTCCGAACTGCACAACCAGACCAAATTGAATTGTATCAGGCTTATAAATTCTTAAAGGAGACTTTACCTTTTGTTGAAAACCAGCAACAAGTAGTCTGCCATTGTGACTTGAATCATAATAATTGGTTATTATCAGAGGACGGTCAGCTGTTTCTAATTGATTGGGATAGTGCCAAAGTGGCAGATCCAGCCCTGGATATCGGGATGTTGTTATTTTGGTACATTCCAGAAAAAGACTGGAAAATGTGGTTGAACAAGTATGGGGAGACAAATGATCATATTAAAGAGCGGATGTATTGGTATTTAATTTTGGATCATGTGAAGCACTTTTTAAACCAAAAAGAAAAAAACAGTGCCAAAGCCTTGCAGTATTTAAATCAATTGAGAAGGCTTTTGGCACACGTACAGTCGAGTTAATCACTTAATTGAATTGAATCTACCCAGTTTTGTAAATTGGCTTGGTTCGAGGTAATATGCTCATCAAGATTTTGAGCAAGCTCACCTTGTCTTCCGTAATTGTATATTTCCGGAAGTAATTGTAGAATTTGTTGATCGTCAATGGATTCATTAGCCATAACGGATTGTACGATTCGCTTAATTTGCTGACATTCTGATATGCGTCCACAGCATTCTTCTCGATGTTCACTTAATAAATCATGTAAGACTCTTAATTGATCTTCAACTGTTAATGACATCTATACCCCACCTTTGTCATTAGTTTGTACCGATTCAGAGAAAATATTTCTTTTTCCATGCAAAAAAACTGGGATATATATCCCAGTTTTTTTGCATGATTACGATAAAACAGATGTTTCAATGGTTAATCTAATTGTGGTGCATACTTCATTTTATTCGCGCGAACTTTACGGCTCGTTTTTTGATTAATCTTTTCAACAGGGTAGATAAAAATGGCATATCCTACAAAAAATAAGGAGAATAAACCGATTACTCCTACTTCCAAGATGCTTTGTAATAATTTCACTTATGTGTTTCCTCCTACTATTTATTTGACTTGCTTAAGCATAATGGAGGAAACGTTTACATCCAAAACAGTAGAAAATCGTGTATGACTGATTTAATAGAGAAAAGACTGACTCACTTGTATATAACTTAAACATAAGAATATTTGTTAGAATATCTTTCAATATCCTAGCTTTTCCTCCAAATTTGTGAATTATCTTTAGTTTTGGAGAAAATCATGGTACGCTTTAAATCGAAACAATATAGAGGAGTGTAATGATGAGAGCAAGAAATAAACCTTGGGCGGATGATTTCTTAAAAGAAAACGACGATATTGTCATCCATCAACCATTTGAATATAAAGAAAAATGGCACCAATTGTTCCAAAATGATCAGCCAATTCATTTGGAAATCGGTACCGGGAAAGGTCAATTTATCTCTGGAATGGCCCAACAATATCCCGAAGTGAACTTTGTAGGGATTGAATTAGCTAAAAGCATTATTGTGAGTACGGTCCAAAAAGTGAAAGATTCAAAGCAGCCTAATGTACGATTGGTTAATGAAAATGCAAAAGATTTAAGAGAAATGTTTGGGGAAAATGAAATCGATAAGATATATTTAAATTTTTCTGATCCTTGGCCAAAAAATAAGCATGAAAAAAGAAGACTTACGTATCGCACCTTCTTAGAGCAGTATCGTCACATTTTGAAGCCAGACGGAGAGATTGTGATGAAAACAGATAATAAAGGTCTTTTTGAATATTCACTTGTTAGCTTTTCTCAGTTTGGACTGATTTTAGAAGAAGTTGTATTGGATTTACACGCTTTAGAGGATCCAACGAATGTGAAAACGGAATATGAAGAGAAGTTTTCAAGTAAAGGCATGACTATAAATCGTTGTAAGGCACGTTTTTAATAAAATGAGAAAAGAGGCTGGGACATCACGGAAAAGGATGAGCCGAAAAGCCGAACAACAGCCTATACTAGCTCCGGATATATACGCAGACTCCAGCGGGAAAAAAGGCATCGGTGAGACCCCACAGTGCGTCAGCACGTGGAGGCTCACCAGCCGTCCGCGGAAAGCGTCGTATATTTCCGGAGCGGGGTATAGGCACTATTTATAATTGTTCGTTTTTTCATTGCTTTACTATACTTTTGTCCCATCATCTATGTATTATGCGGATTCGGCTACCTCGACAATGGTTCCTGTATGGGCATCTACATAGAATTCAAATGGTTTATCTTGTCCCTCAATGGTTCTCGTGATTCCACCGTGATAAACACTATACGTAAGTCCGTTTTTTACTAGTTCTTTTGGTTTCATATATATCCAAGATCCACTTATTGGCCCTTCTTTACGAAATGCTTCTTTCGCGGAATTTAAGGCCTTTTCTGGCGAATAAGAGGTTGTTGTATTGACTTGCTCTCTCACAACATATCCAACTAATGCACCTATACCAGCTGCTACAAGAAGTCTACTCCATTTCATACCTTTCACCTCTTTTTATTGTTTGTTACTAGTATACCTAATTCCGTGAAAAATAGAAAACAATTAAGATATATCTCAAAAAGGTATTTAAGTGGAAACAACTCGTGACATTCGATAAAATTATAACAAGCCAACATAATTGGAGGAATACATATATGAATCAAGCAACATTGGATTTATTTAAAACATTAACTGAATTACCAGGAGCACCTGGGAATGAGCATCAAGTAAGAGCCTTTTTAAAAGGGGAGTTAGAAAAGTATTCAGATGAAATTGTACAAGATCGATTAGGTGGAGTGTTTGGGCATAAAAAAGGTACCGGTCCTAAAGTTATGGTTGCTGGCCACATGGATGAAGTAGGGTTTATGGTCACACAAATCACCAAAAACGGAATGATTCGCTTTCAAACATTAGGTGGATGGTGGAGTCAGGTCTTATTGGCACAGCGTGTTCAAATTATAACAGATAATGGGCCGGTTATCGGGGTTATCGGATCTATCCCACCACATAATTTAACCGAAGCGCAACGAGCAAAACCAATGGAATTGAAGAACATGCTTATCGATATCGGAGCAGATAGTGAAGAGGATGCGAAAAACATCGGAGTAAAACCAGGACAACCAATTTTACCAGTTACACCGTTCACGCCGATGGCAAATAATAAAAAAATTCTAGCAAAAGCATGGGATAACCGTTATGGTTGTGGACTTTCTCTAGAATTGTTAAAAGAACTAAAAGATGAAACAGTACCAAACGATTTATATTCCGGTGCTACAGTCCAAGAGGAAGTTGGACTAAGAGGAGCGCAGGTAGCCGCTAATATGATTAAACCAGATATTTTTCTATGCATTGGATGCTTCACCGGCTAATGATATGTCTGGGGATGATAAAGAATTCGGTCAATTAGGAAAAGGAGCATTACTCCGTATATTCGACCGTTCGATGATTACTCATAAAGGCATGCGTGAATTCATTCTAGATACAGCAGAATCCAATCATATCCCATATCAATATTTTATTTCTCAAGGTGGAACAGATGCTGGACGTGTTCATTTGTCCAATGAAGGTGTGCCTTCTGCAGTAATCGGAATATGTTCTCGTTATATTCATACACATGGTTCGATTATCCATGTAGATGATTACGCTGCTGCAAAAGAATTACTACTGAAGCTAATCAGAACAACAGATCAAAACACAGTGGATCAAATCCGAAATAACGGGTAATGAACATGAAACAGAAGAGCATATATGTTGGGTCGGAAAATCCTGCCAAAATTATTGCAGTTGAATCAGTATTTACGGAATCGACGGTTTATCCACAAGATGTACCTAGTTTAGTCTCTGCACAACCTCTTTCTGATGAAGAAACATTAGAGGGAGCTATAAATCGAGCGAAGGCTTGTGCTGCAAGAGAAGATGGTGTTTTAGGAATCGGGTTAGAAGGCGGCGTAATGGAGTTTCACAATCAGGTATTTATTTGTAACTGGGGAGCCTTAGTAGACGAGACAGGAGAACTTTATATTGCAGCGGGCGCTCGCTTTCCGCTTCCGGAAGTATTTAAGCAACCTTTAAGGGAAGGGCAAGAGCTTGGGGATTTAATGGATCAATATACGAATAAACAGAACGCACGAAAAAAAGAAGGAGCTGTTGGCATTTTTACCGATGGTCAGGTAACCCGTGATCAAATGTTTTCTCATGTTTTACACATTTTGAAAGGTCAATATCAATTGAGTAAAAAAGCACGCAGCTAGCGTGCTTTTTTGCTTACTTGTAAATATATTGAATAACATTTAATGCTTGATCCAACGTTTCCACGGTTACGTTTGCTTTGTTTGATAGCTCCTTTAACGGATGAATTAATGATTCTGGTCGAATTATTATTGTTGGCTTCTGAAGGGTTATCGCAGTTGTTGTGTCCATTGCTGTATTCCACTGCTTGTACGATTCTCCAAATAAAGCAATAACGATATCCGCTTTTTTCATAAGGACTTCCGTTCGAAAGTTATTTATATCAGATGCTGCATCGTCTCGGTAATATGCGCTAGGTTGCTTACCAAGAATCTGTTCTCCAATTTGATCGGAAAGTTCATGATTTTCTTGTGGGCCAACAAAATCTAAAGGTAAGTCTAACTTTTTCGCTTTTTCTTTTATCTCTTCACGCCAATTGTCATGAATTTGCCCAGCTAAGTAAACCGTAAGTCTCATGTAGTCTCCTCCTTCACTTATCTTCTTTTATCATTATATCGACTTTGGTAGTACACGACAAAGTATGTGATTAGTGCGAAACTTGTCAAAGCTTGGAGGCATAGTATATAGTTAATAGGGAATAAAGGACTATATGGATTCAGGGGGAAGTATGGTGAAGGGAACGAAACTTACTATCCTACTTTTTATAGGAATCGCTTTCTTTTTTTTAGCTGGTTGTAGCTTGAAATCGGAAAAGGAAGTTATAAAGAGTACGGAGGCTGTAGTGGAAGAGACGTTTAATGAAAAGGGGAAAGAACCCAATCAAGAGATGGAAGGCTTCTCGCTTTACATACCTAAACACCTAGAAATTGCGGAGCAAGAATCTAGTAATGTTATTTTAGAAGATGGAAAGCAGACTTACATTTTATTTTATAATGCATTAGAAGAACTCACTAGCCAATTGAATTATAAAGAAGCGTCTACTATCGAAAATCCTTTGTTATTAAAAACATTTGAAAAGGAAGATAAATTCGGCTATTTACGAATCGTTTCTAATGAGGACGATTATGAGCTTCAAATAGGGGTTGGTGGTGTGAAAATAACAACCATTACATCTAAAGGGAATATCGAGCAAAGTGCAAAGGATATGATGGTGATGGCCAACTCATTACAAAATACAGAACAGGAATAAAAAAATGGGCAGTTCATCGTGAACTGCCCATTTTTTTATTTGTTGTTGTTTACTTCATCATCTACGTGAAGTTCTTGATTCTCCGACTCACCAGATTCATCTGATTCCGTTGAATCTGTTTTCTCTTCATCTTCTTGAACCTCTTCAGTTGTGTTCTCTGTTGGACTTATTTCGTTTTCTTCATCACGTTCATCATTATAAACTTCACTATAATTTTCATGTTCTTCTATCTTGTTCTCTAAAGTAGATTCAAGGTCTTCTCCATTTTGTCCAATAGAATCCACGTTCTGTGAATGGGAAGTCTCCTCATGTTCGATATTCTCGTCTTCATTAAAATCGAGGGATCCGTTAACATCATTACTTTCTTCGAGAATGTCGTGTTCAACGATTTCTTCGGAGCTGTTATCTTGCTGTTCTTCTACTTCTTCAACGAATTCGGAAGAGCTATCAAACTCTTCTTCTCTATTGGCATTTAATTTGAATTGACTAACTTCAGCTTCTAATTCTTGAGATAGAGCTTGAAGATCTAGAGCAGCTTGGTTCACTTCTTCAATAGATTGAGATTGAGTTTCACTCGATGCAGCTACTTCTTCAGCAGTTGCAACAGATTCTTCCGAAATAACACTTATGGAATGAAGGGCTTCTTTCAGATGTTCATTTACTCCATCCACGTTTTGAATAGAATGTCTTACTTCTTCAATCTTTTCATTCATTTCGTAAATGTTTTGTACAATACGGTTAAACGCGTCCTTTGTTAAGGCTACTGCTTCTTCTTGTGTTTCTTGATAGCTTGTAAATTTATTAGCTTCCTCTGATAAATTATTCATTTGCTTATACATATGGTTAACGAGCTGATGAATTTCCTGTGCTTCTGTCTTAGAGCGCTCAGCAAGTTTTCTAACCTCATCTGCTACAACAGCAAATCCTCGACCACTTTCTCCCGCTCGCGCGGATTCAATGGCTGCATTCAAAGCGAGAAGGTTTGTGCTGTCAGCAATTTCTTCGATAGCAGAAACGATAGTTGTAATATCTTTTGATTGTGCGGCTGCTTGCAAAACTTCATTACTTAAATGGGCAGCAAGTTGAATAAAATTACTGGAGGTATCCTCAAGTTTATGAACAGTATCTAAGCCTGATTTCCCTTCGTTTTCGGCCCCTTCGAGTTTTCCTGATATATCCTCAGCAGCTACACGTGTTACTTGAATAGCTTCTGATACATCTTGGATTAGTTGTGTGCTTTGTTCAATTTGATAAGCTTGGTTTTGAGAACCTGTCGCAACCTGATTAATAGCTTCCGATACTTCCTCTGCTTGTGCAGTGGTTTGTTCTGAAACAGCAGCTAGGTTAGAAGATGAACTACCTAACACATTAGAAGCTTCTTTTACTTTAAGCATGGAAGCTTCCATACGGCTCGCCATTTGATTAAAGGTAGAACCAATCTCAGCCATCTCGTCTTTTGAATCTACCGATACGCGATAGGACAAGTCACCATCTCCGATGATTTGAGCACCTGTTTTTAATTGATTAACAGATTTTGAGATGGATCGAATAAGAATAATCCCCGTTCCTACCATGATCCCTAATGCTAGTACACCGATAGCAATAAATGAAATGGTAAGCCATCTCAATGCTGCTGCTTGATCTTCTTGGATATTCTTGTTCATCTTTTCAGCACTTACTCCAACATCCGAAATGATTTTACCGACGTTTGCAGCTACATTTTCAAAAGAGTTTGTAATAGCCTGTGCTTGTGTTTGGGTAGATGTAATCGTGTTAACGTTTTGTTGATACTTTAATAAGGATGCATCGATTTCACTTTTTTGATCTTTGGAAATATCTGAATCTGTAACTAATCTTGTGAAATCTCTTACAGCGGTATCGAAGTTATTTTTTTCTGAATCCCCAGCCTCTAAATATTCTTGTTCTTGTATTTTAACGTTCATTAAGGCGTTTGTTAGATTCGGATTATTATAATCATTAATTATTCCTTGAAGACTCGTATAAGACTCATCTATGTATTTGTTGAGACCTTGATCTTCTGTAAAACCAATCATCCGGAACATGTTTACCATAGGGTCAATTTGTTTTTCATAGGTGGTGGCACTTTTTTCAATGAGCAGAAAATTATCAGAAATTTCCTTGTTGCTGGATAATTCATCCGCATATTTTGAGGCTAAAGACTTTACATTGGCAATGGACTTTTTAAGCGCCTCTGCATTTTCTTCGGAAGGATTAGAAAAGAAGGTTTGTTCCTTGATTCGAGTTAACGCCATTTCCGTTTCAACTTCACTGCTATGTACTAAGGCTTCTTCTACAGTATTACGTTTTTCTGACCAGTTTTTTTGTTGATTCATAAATATAAATGCAAATACTGTTAAAACGACTAAACTTGTGACAGCTAGCACTAGGATTAACCGTACACGACTTCGAATGGATTTCATTTTGACTCCCCCTTTAATGATTCTCTTTTTTTATCGGATTAATCAGAGAATAATGAATGACAAAATTTTCTCTAATGCAACAATTATAGAGAATTTTCAACAAAAAAACAATTTGAACTTCAAGAAAATTTTTAAAAAACTAAATTTGTCTTCAAGGGCGGCATTGTGTAACATATTGATGAGTTTGTTGTATTACTATGATAGGGGGGACTTGTACAGTGATTGCATTTTTACATAAGAAAGGTATCTCGTTGTCACCAAGAGAATATTTTATTACAGCTTTAAGCTTTATGGCATTAGGTCTTTTTTCTTCTTTAATTATTGGATTGATTATTAAGACATTAGGAGAACAGCTAGGCTTTGTTCCAGTCTCTGTACAAACAGCGTTAGTGGATATGGGAAGCTACGCCATGGATACAAAAGTAATGGGAGGAGCCATTGGAGTTGCGATTGCATATGGTCTAAAAGCTCCACCGTTAGTTTTGTTCTCTGCTCTATATGCTGGAGCATTCGGAGCGGAACTAGGAGGACCAGCGGGAAGCTATGTGACTGCAGTCCTTGCCACAGAGTTTGGGAAATTGATCTATAAGCAAACGCGAGTGGATATTTTATTAACGCCATTTGTTACCATTGCAGTTGGGTTTATCGTTGGAACATTTATTGGTCCACCAATTAACAACTTCATGACTTGGTTTGGAAGTATAATTAATTGGTCAACCGAGCAACAGCCGTTTATAATGGGGATTATTGTTGCAGTGTTAATGGGATGGGCTTTAACAGCACCAATTTCGAGTGCAGCTATTGCTATTATGCTTGATTTAAGTGGAATTGCAGCTGGGGCAGCAACAATTGGATGCGCGTCACAAATGATCGGGTTTGCAGTTTCTAGTTACCGAGACAATGGATTAGGTGGATTTCTCGCACAAGGAATAGGTACTTCTATGCTTCAAGTGGCAAATATCATCCAGAAACCAATAATACTCTTACCACCGACGATAGCGGGTCTCGTATTTGCTCCCTTAGCCACTGTATATTTTGAAATGGAGAATAACTCTTTAGGTGCAGGGATGGGAACAGCTGGTTTTGTCGGACAAATCATGACGTTTGAATCAATGGGATTTACACTCCCTGTATTGTGGCTGGTGTTATTGTTACACATCATTGGACCTGCTCTTGTTAGCCTTCTTTTGTCTGAATGGCTAAGAAGACGAGGATGGATACAGCCAGGTGATATGAGAATTAACTATGAATAAGGCGGTGCAAGGCATGTTAATGTTAGAATCAGAGGAACAACTTCAAGGACTTCTAAAGAAAGATAAAGTACTATTGATGTTTTCTGCAGATTGGTGTCCAGATTGCCATTTTATTGACCCATTTTTGCCAGATTTAGAGCAAAAGTATTCTGAATACACCTTTGTTCATGTAGATCGTGATCAATTTATAGAGATATGTCGCGAATATGATGTATTTGGAATCCCAAGCTTTATCGGATTTCATCAAGGGGAAGAGGTTGGACGTTTTGTTAGCAAAGATCGAAAAACACGAGAAGAGATTGAAACGTTTATCGACTCCCTTTTATAAAATAGAGCCCCTTTCCATGCGGAAGGGGATTTCTTTTATATTAAGTTCATTAATGCTAAAATAGCACGTGGATTAACTTCTTCCAAGAGGTGGATGAAATAATGAAAATGAATAGTATTAAAATGAAAAAAAAGCTAGAAGAGCGTTTCCATAATAGTGAATGGCGTACATCATTTAATCGTGATAAGGACAAATTTCGTGTGGAATGGAAAGAATCCGGACAAGGAATATCCATTTCTATCCCAAACGTAATTGCGAAATATGAAGTGCGAGGAGAAGCAGCTCTTGATGAGTTACAATACCATGTCTCTGAAGCTCTTAAAGTGATGAATGAAACCCATGAATTAACTGGACAAGAGCGTTATATATTTCCGGTAATTCGTGCTACTTCCTTTCCGAGAAAGACGAAGGCAGGAAAAAAGCTTCTTTTTTCTGAACATACGGCAGAAACGAGAATATATTATGCGTTAGACTTGGGGACTTCTTACAAGCTTTTAGAGGAAGAAATGTTAGAAGCAGAAGGATGGACGTTGGATAGAATAAAGGAAATCTCCACGTTCAATGTGCGATCATTGGAAAATAAATCGAAACATGATCAGGTTGCGGATAACGATTTTTACTTTATTGCATCCCAAGACGGATACGATGCAAGTAGAATTTTAAACGAATCACTTCTAGAAGAGATGAAGGCCAATAGTAAAGGAGAACTGGCGGTTGCGGTCCCCCATCAGGATGTGCTTATTTTTGCAGATATTCAGAATAAAACGGGGTACGACATACTAGCCCAAATGACGATGAAGTTTTTCGCGGAAGGACGTGTACCGATTACGTCCCTTCCATTTATATACGAAGATAAAAAATTAGAACCAGTCTTTATTCTAGCGAAAAACCGACCTGCTAACGATTCAAGAAAGGATGACGAAAAATGAATATGTTTTACAATGAAAAAGGAATTGGGGATGTTCTTATTATTCCTGTGAAACAAGGCGAGCGCAATGAAACAACGTTTGAGAGATATGGGGATATTGTAAAAATTATTAATACGAACGATAAGTCATTGCTAGGCTATAATATATTTAATGCCTCCGGATATTTTTCGAATGTAGAGAAATTAAATGAAGTACCAGTAGATAAAGAGGTAGCAACTGAATTGGAAAAAGCGTTTCAAACGAATGGGATAGAAGATGGATCCGGCTTAGACTTCAGTCCTAAGTTCGTTGTAGGATATGTTAAAGAGAAACAACAGCATGAAAATGCGGATAAGCTAAGTGTTTGTCAGGTTGATGTTGGAGATGAAACTCTGCAAATCGTCTGTGGTGCTCCAAACATTGATCAAGGGCAAAAAGTAGTGGTTGCCAAGGTTGGTGCTGTGATGCCAAGTGGAATGGAAATTAAACCAACCCAGCTACGTGGCGTCGATTCTCATGGAATGATTTGTTCGATGAAAGAGTTAGGTCTACCAAATGCTCCAAAAGAAAAAGGAATTTATGTATTAGATAATCAATATGAGGCAGGACAAGCCTTCGTATTTTAGGCTTAGAGAAAAACCTTTGTTGCAATGAACAAAGGTTTTTCTCTTTATTCAGGATGAAAATATTACCTTACATGCCATAAACCTGTGTTACAATAGCTTATAACAACATTCGACGAAAATTTTAGAAAGAGTGAATGTCATGTGGCATCAATTAATGAAAAAAATGAAAGACTGGTTTACAGAAGAGGTAGAGGAATCTGGGCAATCCACTTCAAAAAGAGAATATATAAGTGGCAATTTTAATACAAAACAGGCAGTAGAAACCAAAATGTCTTATCAGTATCCAAATGAACGTTCTTTTCGCTTTCCGCTGATTCCAGATGAGCCGAGTCAAACGAGAAAAACGGAACCAAAACCTAAGATTGAATACGATGTCCCAGCTTTTCAACGAAAACAAGAAAAAAGACATGTACAGGTTGAGGAACAGCGAATCAAACAGGATGATTCACAGGAACGTAAGCAGCCTTTTAAATTAAGTGAAGTTCCTTCTCCGATTCATGGAATGCATCGTCAATCTAGATTGAGGAAAGAAATAGAGAACGTCCCAGCATTTCTGCGAAAGGATATTACTTGGTCAAAGCAAACTCGTTCGATTCGACATCAGCGCTCATCATACTTACCACGCATGGAATCTGATGAAAAGTCAGAGGGAAACGAACCAGTTGAGACATCACCGAAATTGGAAAAACAAGTTCAGGACTTTTCAAAGCATGCAGATGCTTCAGTAATGGAGCCTAGAGAGGAAGAACCGAAAGAAAAATGGGAAGCGGAGAAAAATTCAGATTGGGAACCATCCCAACAGATAAAACGAGTAGATCTCCACAAAGAAGAGAAGCAATCGAATTCTGTACCATTTAATGTGATGATGACACCTAAGGATAAAAAACGTAATCTTGATAAGAAAGAATTATACTCCGTGGATCCAGTCGCGTCTGTTACATCAACAGACGATGGCATAAAAGAGGTCGAAAAAGAGCCTGTGCCACCCATTCATTTATTGAATGATCCTACTTTCACAAAAGGTGCAGATGAACAGTGGGTTCTGGAACAAATTGAACTGTTGGAAACAACACTTCGTCACTTTCATGTGAAAGCGAAAGTGGTCAATGCGATGACTGGACCTTCGGTAACGAGATTCGAAGTACAGCCTGAATTAGGAGTCAAAGTTAGTAAAATTAAAAACTTGAGTGACGATATAAAACTGAATTTGGCTGCAAGAGATATTCGAATGGAAGCACCTATTCCAGGAAAAAATGCCATAGGAATTGAGGTTCCGAATCCCGTTCCGCAGGCAGTAGGTTTGCAAGAAATATTGGAGTCAGAGGCATTTCAATCGGATCAATCCCCTTTAACGGTTGCATTAGGGCTTGATATATCAGGACGACCAATGGTTACGAACTTAAAGAAAATGCCTCACGGGTTAATAGCTGGTGCAACGGGCTCAGGAAAAAGTGTTTGTATTAACTCCATATTGATAAGCTTACTTTATAAAGCTAGTCATGAGGATGTCCGTTTCTTACTGATTGACCCAAAGATGGTAGAGCTTGCGCCTTACAATGAACTACCACACTTAGTAGCACCTGTAATAACAGATGTGAAAGCTGCTACCCATGCTTTAAAATGGGCTGTAAATGAGATGGAAGAGCGTTACGAAAAGTTCGTACATGAAGGTGTTCGTGATGTGGAACGATATAATCAAAAAATGGAGAAACAAAATAGAAAAGCAGATAAGCTCCCTTATTTAATTATTGTGATTGATGAGCTAGCCGACCTAATGATGGTCTCTCCACAAGATGTGGAAGATGCGATTTGTCGTATTGCGCAAAAAGCACGTGCATGTGGTATTCATTTGTTGTTAGCAACACAGCGTCCATCCGTTGATGTAATTACAGGATTGATTAAAGCGAATGTCCCTACTCGTATTGCGTTTAGTGTATCCTCTCAAGTGGATTCTAGAACCATTATCGATGTAAGTGGTGCCGAGAAGCTCCTAGGTAGAGGAGATATGCTATTTGTAGAAAATGGTGCTGGACAGTCCGTTCGAATACAAGGTGCTTTTGTGTCCGATGATGAGATTGAACGAGTAACAAGCTTCGTAAGAAAATCCGCACCACCACAATATTTATTTGAGCAAGAACAGCTTTTGGAGCAGGTTCATATGGAAGAAGATGAGGATGAATTATACTTAGATGCGGTCGATTTTGTTATCCAACAAAACAGTGCTAGTGCGTCCCTGTTACAGCGTCGATTCAAAATTGGATACAACCGAGCAGCACGCTTGATTGATAGTATGGAGGCAAACGGGATTATTTCTGAACAAAAAGGAAGTAAACCGAGAGATGTATTGGTTAGCACATCCAATTATCACACCCCATCCTAAAAAGGTCATTCCTAGGAATGACCTTTTTTTGTGATAAACGACATCATTAACACTTGTCGAAGTTAGCGGATTCTTATATGATATAATTTATATGATGTGGAAAGCTAAGGGAAATGACTTTTAAGGAGTTCTGTTCAAATGAAAGAAATTAGTCGAAAATTAAAAGGCGATATTGAGCGCTTAACAAATAAAACCTTTAAATTTGATGAACGTATTGCTGAAGGCTGGTTTTCTGCAGTATATTTTTTGAAAACAAAGGAAATAGCAGAGAAGTTTCTTCCAAATAATAAAGTTACCATGCAATTCTTTCAAAAAAGGGATGCTGTACTTTGTGGAACGGATGAAGCAATTGCTTTATTACATACCTTTGCAAACAACCCTGATAAATTAGAGATTTATTCCTTAAAAGATGGAGATAAAATAGCGCCATATGAAACCGTATTAACGGTAACTGGTCCTTATCAGGATTTTGGATATTTAGAGGGAATTATTGATGGAATATTAGCTAGAAGGACATCCGTTGCCACGAATGTATATAACGTCGTGAAAGCGGCTAGAACGTCTGGCACGCAAAAGCCGATTATTTTTATGGGAGACCGTGACGATCACTACACCCAACAAGCCGGGGACGGGTATGCTGCTTTTATAGGCGGATCCACAGCTCAAGCGACTCACGCCATGAACGAATGGTGGGGAAAAGAAGGAATGGGTACGATGCCTCACGCTATGATTCAAATGTTTCAAGGCGATGTTGTTGCTGCTGCAAAGGCATATAACGAGATGTATCCAAATGATGACTTAATGGTGCTTGTGGACTATAACAACGATGTCATTAATGATTCACTTCGAGTCGCACGTGAATTCGGAGATAAATTAAAAGGGGTTCGAGTCGATACGTCTAAAAATATGGTTGACAAATATTTCCTCAGAAACCAGCATTTGATGGGGAAATTTGATCCAAGAGGTGCAAACCCTGAATTGATCTTTGCCCTTCGAAAAGCGTTAGACGAAGAAGGGTTCCGACATGTGAAAATTATAGTCAGTGGTGGGTTCGATGAAAAACGAATCAGAAAATTCGAAGAGCATGGAGTTCCAGTTGATTTATACGGTGTTGGAAGAAGCCTGTTGAATATAGGGGTGTCTTTCACAGGGGATAATGTATTATTGAACGGGGAACCACAAGCAAAAGAAGGAAGAAAATATCGACCAAATCCTAGATTAGAAAAAGTGGAATATTTTGAGCAATCATAAGGTTGCCATGCGTTGATGCATTGAAGTTTCAACGCATTTTGCTATAATTGAATAGTTAACCATAGAGCTACTCTGTGCATATATGTATTTACATAGACAGATAATACATGACTCTTTTTTTGGAGGTTCTTATATGACAACTTACCACTTCATTGGTATAAAGGGGACTGGGATGAGTGCTTTAGCACAGATTCTAGAAGACTCAGGAGAAACCGTACAAGGTTCTGATGTAGAAAAAAGATTCTTCACACAAGAAGCATTAGAAGATAAGGACATTACCATATTACCTTTTTCTAAAGATAATATAAAAGAAGGCTTAACCATTATTGCTGGAAATGCATTTTCCGATGACCACGAGGAAATTGTGGAAGCAAAGAGATTAGGGTTAACTTTTTATCGTTATCATGAATTTCTAGGGGAATGGTTAAAAAAATACACAAGTATCGCAGTGACTGGTGCCCATGGAAAGACTTCGACCACTGGTTTGTTAGCTCACGTGTTGAGTGAAACGTACCCCATCTCCTTCTTGATTGGAGATGGTACTGGTGTTGGAAATCCAGATAGTCAGTACTTTGTTTTCGAAGCGTGTGAATATCGAAACCATTTTCTCGAATACGAACCAGATTACGCGATTATGACAAATATTGATTTCGACCATCCAGATTTTTTCTCAAGTATAGATGATGTATTTCAATCCTTCCAGCAAATGGCTGAGAAAGTTAAGAAAGGAATTGTTGCTTGCGGAGATGATGAATATCTTCAACAAATTCAAGCAAAAGTTCCGGTCATGTATTATGGTTTTTCAGATACAAATGACTTTCAAGCACAAAATGTCTTTGAAGATGAGGATGGAACAACCTTTGATGTGTTTGTTCGTAATACATTTTATGATTCATTTACCATTCCATCCTACGGTAATCACAATGTATTAAATGCATTAGCAGTAATTGCAATTTGCCATTATGAAGGAATGAGAGCAGAAGATATTAAGAAAATCTATAGTTTTCAAGGTGTTAAACGTCGCTTTTCTGAAAAACAAGTAGGAAATCAAGTGCTAATTGATGATTATGCACATCACCCAAAAGAAATTGAAGTAACGATCGAAGCAGCAAGAAAAAAATACCCATACCGTCCAGTTACTGTAATTTTTCAACCACACACATATACACGTACGAAGACTTTTTTAAATGAATTTGCTGCGGCTTTAAATCTAGCCGATCACGTTTATTTATGTGACATTTTTGGCTCAGCCAGAGAAGATAGTGGGAAATTAACGATTGATGATTTGAAAAAACTTATAGAAGATTGCTATCTTTTAGATGTAGACAACGTTGAGGAATTGAAGCAGTACGAAGATCACGTTCTTATTTTCATGGGAGCAGGAGATATTCAGAAATTCCAGCAAGCGTATGAAGCATCTATTCAGGGTGCGCTTAATGAATGAATAAAGTGCGATACAAGGTATTAAGGCCTTGTATCGTTTTTTGTTTTTCTATTCATGTTTAACGTTTCATCGGGAATACTAAAGAGAAATGAGGGGATTCGTTTCCCTTTTTTAACTTGTTTGGTAAAATAAATGGAATCAGGCGTTTTATTTCTCATGGTAAAGGGTACATATTTTTACATACTATATGTAAAAAGAATACCTTCCAAACCTAGCAAAGCATGCAAAAGGAGTTGAAAGGATGGAAATTTTACTTTACATAGCAGCACTAATCGCAGCCGTGGCTTTCGCCGTATTAGTCATTTATCTTTCAAAGGTACTTAAAGCTACACAACGAACGATGAGTAATGTTGCTAACACACTAGAAGGTTTAGAAAAACAGATGGAAGGGATCACCATTGAAACAACAGCACTATTAAATAAAACAAATAAACTAGCAGAGGATATTAATGAAAAATCCTTAAAGATGAACACGTTATTTGATGGAATTAAAGGCATCGGACAAACTGTCCAAGAATTTAATGAATCCTTAAAAACGCTGTCATCCAGTGTGTCAAATACTGCGGAAAAAAATAAAAATGCAACGGCACAAGCAATGAAGTGGGGGACTGTTGCATTGGATTTGTGGAATAAACGAAAGAAAAAAGAGACAGGAGGAATCGATCATGAGTAATCATAACGATGACATGAATACAAAGGACTTTTTAATCGGATCGCTGATTGGTGGTATTGTAGGAGCTTCTGTTGCTTTACTATTTGCGCCTAAATCTGGAAAAGAGCTTAGAGAAGACATCAATACAGGTGCGACGTATGTAAAAGACAAAGCCTCAGATTGGAAAGATGTTGCTTATGACAAAGGGACAGAGTGGAAAGATTATGCGGTAGATGCATCTGGTCAATTCACAAAAAATGTTTCCGAAAAATCTCAGCAATTAGGTGACCGTGTCAAACATACCTCTAAAACGATTCAAGATAAAGTGAATTCTTTCCGAAACAATGAAGAAGACACAGTATCAGAAGAATTTACAGAAGCGGTAAACGATTTAGAAAATAATCGAAACCAATAAATAGTTTAGATAAGGACTACTGCCCTGCCATACAGTAGTCCTTTTTTGACCAGAAAGGAACAACATGAAATTAATACAATCAAAACAAGCATTTGATCAATTGATACAGGATGAAACGATTTTCTTTCTACTGAAGCACAGCTTAACTTGTCCAATAAGTGTTCGCGTAAAGTCTGATTATGACGCTTTTGTATCGGAAGCGGAAGTACCTCTTTATTTGTTGCATGTTCAAGAAGCAAGAGAGCTTTCAAATTATATAGCAGAGGCATTTGATGTGAAGCATGAATCACCTCAAGTGTTAGCATTTTCAAATCAAGCGGTCATCTGGCACGATTCCCATCAACAAATTACATATAATGTATTGAAAGAGAAGGAAAAGCAAATAAAAGATGAGCATATGGACTCCCCAAAAATGATATTCCGGCTTTTAGGGAATCCTTAGGTTACAAATTATTAGGAATCCCAAGTAATGACGATTGAATCGTTTTCCTCCAGTGGTTCGTGGAACGAAGCAGAAACACCGTTCTTTTCAATTACAACATTTCCCTTTATCGATGTCATGTCCAAGGAGATATGACTGAAGATGTCTTGGAAAATGAATCCAGTAAATTCTTCTTTTTTAACAAGTAGAGAATCTCCAGGGATAACTTGGTCTTCTCCAGTGAGTATGTCTTCTCCTCTCGTAACCGTTGCAGTTTGTCTCGTAAGCGTGATTTTTTCTCCGTTATAGAGAACCGGTATTTGTACCTTTTGATCTATCTCTAAGCTAGTCAACAATTCTTGAACGGTCAAGCTTGCTCCTTTCTGATATTCCATTCGATCATTATCTTTAATCACTTCTTTTTGTGTGGCTTTTCTTCCGTTCACGAACAATTGGGCTTCCTTATTAGGAATTGTATATTTCTTGTGATTCACATACACGACAAACGGCTTTACTTCTTCTGGTTTAAATCCAATGTATCGGAAGAAGTCTTCAATGGTATGAATCGTTACACAGCTAATTCGATCTCGATCCTGTACCTTATAAGATGGAGTCACTTTTTTGCCATTCACTTCAATCGTACTTTTTACTTCATACGCTTTTCCGTTAAAGTGAATGGTATAGGTTGGAACCTCATCTAAAAGCTCGACAACTGATATATTGGGTGCTTCTCCGTCTTTTCCTTTTTCAAGCGTGAGTTGGTCTCCATGCTTAACAGGATGTTCCAAGCTGGTTTGAACCCCATTCAGTAACAAAGATGGAGCTGTTCCATATGTACCAGGTATTGTTACGTCTTGTCCATTCACGTTAACCATCAATGCCATTCCTGGCTTTCCATATTGATGCTCCAAATGTATGCCAGCAGCAAGTAAACAATCTGCTACATTCAGCTGCTTCATATCGAAAAGTCGTACAGCTCTTCCGTTTACTTCTACACTAATGTACTGGACAGGATGCTCCTGTGCAGCGATTGCAATACCAATAGGTGTAACAAAAGCAGGACCTGATGGAAGGTTGTCCGTCTTCTCAATCGTTTGGATGGCATCAATGCCTCTAACTGCAACACGGTTTAATGGAAGCTTTAATTTGTCAGCTAGAATATTCGTTAGCTCTGGGGTTAAGCTTCCACCACCAACTAACATTACAGCAACTGGTGGACGTTGGTTCAAGTTAAGAATCTCTTCAGATATAGCAGATGCAAGCTCCTGGATAGCTGAATCAATTTCGTGTGCAAGTTGTTCGTAATGGATTTCTTGCTCAAAGCCTAGAATGTCCTGAATGGTAGCAGGTTGTTCCTTTGAAATCTCTCTTTTCAACCTTTCTGCATCATGAAAGTCTAGTAGATATTTATCACTGATGGCCTCGGTAATCTCGTCTCCGGCTTTTGGAACCATGCCATATGCGGTTATCGTTCCGGATTCTGTTAGTGCAATATCACTTGTACCAGCACCTATATCTACCAATGCGACATTGAGTCTTCGCATGGAAGGAGGAATTAGCACATGGATAGCTGCAATTGGTTCTAAGGTTAGAGCTTCCATTTCTAATCCTGCTCGCTGTAAAGCTGCAATTAAGGATTCAACAACTACTTTAGGTAAGAAGGTTGCAATAATTTCAACGGAAACTTCAGTACCCTGCTGATCAATAAGTGATCCAATCAGCTCGCCATCAATCTTATATTCTAGTACTGAATAACCAACACAGTAATAATGAGTGCTAGATGTGTCTTGCTCTTCTTGAGCAAGCTGGTGCTGAGCTTGTTGAACAGCACTTAATTCTAAAAATAAAATATCCTCCTTACTCATGAGTGGCTGCCGCTCAATTGATTTCGTGGATAAAGTTCTCATCGTTTTAAGGGAGCGTCCGGCAGCTGCTACACAAACTTTGGAAAGTGGTCCATAATCCCGCTCTAACGTTTCCTTCACATTTTGAATCACTTGAGAGACTGCGATAATGTCATGGATTTGTCCATCCAGCATGGAACGCTCAGCATGTTCCTGGACAACGTAATCCACTAGGTTGAATGTTTTTTCGTTTTTTTCTAATAGCATTCCGACTACGGTTCTTGTTCCGATATCTAATGCGAAAATGTAATCGTTCATGAATTATTCCCCTTCACAATGTTAAAAATGTATGAATATACAAAATATTATAAACTTAAGTGGTGACAAGAGCTTTATAATTAGCTATAATAATCCCTAATTATTAAAAATATATCACACTTTTCAAGGATTATTGTGAAACAGGAGGCGTTTTTTTTGGGGAATGAGCAACTTGATCAGTTACGTGACAAATTGGATGAGGTAAACATACAGATTCTAGACCTTATCAATAGTCGTGCAGAGATTGTCAAAGAAATTGGAGAAATTAAGGAAAAGCAAGGTGCCATTTATTATGATCCAGTTCGCGAGAGAGATATGCTCAACAAAATAACAGCAAAAAATAATGGACCTTTTGAAGATTCTACCATTGTTCATTTATTTAAGGAAATTTTTAAAGCTGGTCTTGAGTTGCAGAAAGACGATCATCGTAAGGCTCTATTAGTATCCAGAAAGAAAAAGCCAGAAGATACAGTAATTGAGATTAATGGAGAGAGATTCGGAGACGGAAACCAACACTTTATTATGGGACCTTGTGCGGTTGAAAGCTATGAGCAAGTAGCAGAAGTTGCTGCAGCTGTTAAAAAACAAGGCTTGAAATTATTACGTGGTGGTGCTTTTAAACCAAGAACTTCTCCTTATGATTTCCAAGGGCTTGGTTTAGAAGGCTTGAAAATATTAAAACGTGTGGCAGATGAATATGAGCTTGCAGTTGTAAGTGAAATTGTAAACCCAGCAGACATTGAAAAAGCAGTTGAATATATTGATGTCATTCAAATTGGTGCACGTAATATGCAAAACTTTGAATTACTTAAAGCAGCAGGGGAAGTCAATAAACCAGTTCTCCTAAAAAGAGGATTGTCTGCCACTATTTCTGAATTTATCAACGCAGCTGAATATATCATGTCCAGAGGTAATGGAAACATTATTCTGTGCGAGCGAGGTATTCGTACGTATGAAAGGGCAACACGTAATACATTAGATATCACAGCTGTTCCAATCCTGAAACAAGAAACACATTTACCTGTAATGGTGGATGTAACTCATTCAACAGGGCGTAGAGACTTATTGTTACCTGCCGCTAAAGCAGCGCTTGCTATTGGTGCTGATGGAGTGATGGCGGAGGTACATCCAGATCCAGCGGTTGCATTATCTGATTCAGCGCAACAAATGGATATAGAAACCTTTAACACATTCATGAACGAATTAAAGAAATAAACAAAAAACATGCGTCTACCGACAGGTAGGCGCATGTTTATGCTATTATAATGAAATACTAGTCCAAAATCGTAAAATACATAGAATTTTGACGGATTTTAGGGGCTGACCGTTGCGGATGACGATATAGTATCGTATGATAAATGAAAAGCAGAACGAATGGACAAGGTAAGTTCAGAGGAGGAAATGGACGTTATGACAGTTACAATATATGATGTAGCAAGAGAAGCAAATGTTTCCATGGCAACTGTATCAAGGGTAGTCAATGGGAATCCAAATGTTAAACCAGCAACGCGTAAGAAGGTATTGAATACGATTCAACAACTAGGATATCGACCAAATGCTGTAGCGCGTGGGTTAGCAAGTAAGAAAACAACTACGGTTGGAGCAATTATTCCAGATATATCTAGTATCTTTTTCTCTGAGTTAGCGAGAGGTATTGAAGATATTGCAACGATGTATAAATATAACATTATCTTAAGTAACTCGGATCAAAACAAAGAAAAAGAATTACACCTTATCAATACGATGTTAGAAAAGCAGGTGGATGGAATTGTCTACATGGGTGGAGTAATTTCTGAAGATCACATTAATCAATTTCAAACAGCATCTGTACCTGTTGTATTGGCAGCTACGGTGGATCAAACAGAAACTATTCCTTCTGTAAATATTGATTATGAAGAAGCGGCATATGAAGCGACCAATCTTTTGATTGATCACGGACATCAACACCCAGCTTTTGTAACTGCGACAGAAGAGACTGAAATGAATAATCAAAAATACGCTGGATATCTTCGTGCGATTAAAGAAAACAATAATGAAGTAAAAGAAGAGAGAATCATAAAAGGGGACTATTCTTATGATTCAGGAATCGAAGCAATTGAACAATTAATAGCACTTGAGAACCGCCCAACTGCTGTGTTTGTTGCATCCGATGAAATGGCACTAGGAGTTATTCATGGTGCTCAAGATCGTGGGTTAGATATTCCAAATGATTTGGAAGTATTCGGGTTTGATAATACTCGTTTAGCAACAATGGTTCGCCCAACGTTATCTACGATTGTACAGCCAATGTATGATATCGGTGCTGTTGCGATGCGTTTATTAACCAAATATATGAATAAAGAAGAGGTCACAGATCAAAGTATCATCTTACCTCACCGTATGATTGAAAGAAATTCAACAAAATCTGAATAATGAAAAGATGTTCGCACAGGTGCGAAAGCTCTTTGAACATTTACAGCTAAGAATAGGCACAAAATCTGGAACCAAAGAGGGTTAGGTGAAAGCAATGAAAAAGTTGGACTTACTAACACCTGTTGGAATAACACTAGGTTTCCTGCTTATTATGTTCGGAATTTTATCTAGTGGAGGCGCGTCTGGGGTTATTTCCTTTTTAGACCTCGCCTCCTTTTTTATTGTAATAGGTGGACTAGTAGCAGCGATACTTATTAATTTTAATCGCAAACAATTAAAATTAACTGGACAGGTATTAAAAGAAGCATTTCGTCAGGTGCAACAGCCACTACCGCAATTGATTGATCAAATGGAAGCTTTATCAGAAAAGGCTCGCCGAGAAGGGCTGTTAGCACTAGAAATGGAAATGAGTAAAGTGGAAGATCCATTTGTGAAAAAAGGAATCCTGCTTGCTGTGGATGGGTATGAACCAGAGGTGATTCGAGATATACTGACAGCAGAAATCCTTGCAATGGAGGAGCGCCATCAAAGAGGGCGTGCAATTATTGAGAAAGCAGGAGAGTACGCACCTGCGTGGGGAATGATAGGTACACTTATAGGTCTTGTGCTTATGTTAAAAAACCTAGAAGACCCCTCTACATTGGGACCAAATATGGCAGTAGCTTTGTTAACAACCTTTTATGGTACAGTATTAGCAAATCTTGTGTTCATCCCGATGGCTAGTAAATTAGAAAACCGAACAGAGGAAGAAGTATTCTTCAAGCAGATTGTACTGGAGGGAATCATTGGTGTGCAGTCAGGAGAAAACCCTCGTATTTTGCGTGAAAAGCTTTCCGTTTTTCTTACTTCCGATTTGCGGAAAGAAGCGAAACTAGAATTAGATCGCACCTATACTGGAGAAACAATTAATGAAGCTTAGAAAAAGAAGAAAGAACGAGAAAAGTTCACCAAAATGGATGGTCACGTATGCGGATATGGTCACGCTAGTGCTTGTATTTTTCATTTTGCTCTTTTCGATGTCGCAGATCGACATGATTAAATTTCAAGAACTAGCGGAATCATTTCGTAACCGAATGGTGTTTGATGCCTCCTCCTCTGTTCTTCCTAATGAAAAGGGTAATGTAGAAGCGGAGCAAGAAGTGACGCCGGAAGAGGAACCTATAACAGAAACAGAAGACGAAATGGATTCATTGGACGAATTATTGCGAATGGTGAATGCTTTTATTAAGGAAAATAATATGCAAGCAACGGTAACTGCAAATCGTAGACAAGAGGGCGTTGAATTAGTGCTGCAAGAAAAGGTATTATTTAATTCAGGGGAAGCGGACATAATTGAAGCAGGGAAGCCTTTGCTTGACCGTATTGCCATATTGCTAAAGGAAATACCAAATAAAATAAAAGTGGAAGGTCATACCGATAATCGGCCCATTTCAAACTTCCGTTATCCATCTAACTGGGAGTTATCTGGCGCAAGAGCAAGTAGCGTAATACGGTACTTAGAAGATACACATAAGTTCCAAGGGAGTAAATTCGAAGCTGCTATTGGTTATGGAGATACGAAACCCATTGTACCTAACACATCTTCTGAGAATTGGAGAAAAAATAGAAGAGTAGAGATCGTTATATTACAAAAAACAGAAAATAAGAATACGTAAGAAAACTACGCTACATTTTAGCGTAGTTTTTACATTTGATTATAAAATTTATTTTTGTTCTTTGCATATTGTAAAAGAATTTCTAATGTTCGACAATTTTTCTCACTAATTTCTTCTTTTCTCGGTATCGATGGATAGATTTCATCTAAATCATGCCAGAATTCAGGAAGTGTTACGGGTGACTCTTTTTCCCAATGCTTTACCCACTCAGCTGGTAAACGTCCTTGAACAATTGTATTCGTTTTCATTATACTCCAGATTTGAGACCAAGCGCGAGGTACTACACGCCAAATATCATAGCCACCACCACCAAGTGCAATCCATTTTCCATCACAGTATTCGTGTGCTAATTGATGCGCTAGTTTTGGTATATGTTCATAAGTTCTCATGGTAGAACAAAGGTGGGTAAGAGGATCATAATAATGAGCATCTGCTCCGTTCTGACTCACAATAATATCTGGTTGAAAATAGTCCATAATTGTTCTAAGGGAAGATTCATAGATGTCTAGAAATGATTCATCCTCGGTAAATGCATCTATAGGGACATTAAACGAATAGCCATATCCAGCTTGAACACCACGCTCATGTACTTGCCCAGTGCCAGGAAACAAATATCTTCCTGTTTCATGAATCGATAGGGTACAAACGTTAGGATCATCATAAAAAACACTTTGAACCCCATCCCCATGATGAGCATCCGTGTCCACGTATAATACCCGTAAATTATAGTTTTTTCGAATATATTGAATAGCAGTAGCTGCATCGTTATAAATGCAAAAGCCAGAAGCTTTATTTGGGAATCCATGGTGAAGACCACCACCTAAATTTAAGGCATGTAGCACTTCTCCAGATAAAACTTGATCAACTGCGGTAAGGCTAGCTCCAACTAAAAGGCGGGATGCGTCGTGCATTCCAGGAAATATTGGAGTATCCTCTGTACCAATCCCATAATTAAAAAATTCTTCAGCATCCACTTTTTCCACACTAGCACGTTTGATGACATCTATATATTCAGAGGTGTGCACCAGTTTTAGTTCTTCTTCTGTTGCCATTCTAGGTTTTACGATATCCAAAGCATTTAAGAGGGACTCTGCTTCCAAAAGTTCTTTCGTCATTTTAATTCTTTGCTGGTTAAATGGATGGTGTTTATTAAATTGATAATCTAATAATTCATCTGAGTAAATAAACTTAGCACTACAGTTCATGGAGTCATCCCCATATTAGGCCATAAGACTTCAAATCCAGCTTGCTCTATATCTTCCTTAATGGGGAGGGGATTCATCGTTTGAATACGGAAGACTAGAATCTTATATGTCTTATCATTTTTATAAGGATATACTAAAACGGATGCGATGTTGATTTTGCGATTACCAAAAATCGCAGCCACTTCTGGCAAAATGCCAGCTTTATTAGGGACTTTTACTTCTATTTGAGAGCTCTGAACATGTGTCCCAGTTAGTTGAATGAGCGTATAAAGCATATCTTTTTCTGTTACTATACCTACTAATTTATTTTTTTGTACAACTGGCAAACAAGCAATCTCTTGATCATAAAAAATTGAAGCGACCTCTTCTACAAAATCTAACGGATGAATGGTTATAACAGGTGTAGTCATTATTGTATCAATTGAATGTTCAAGCTCACTGTGATTGGCTTGCTTCGATAGGATGGAAGGACTTGCATCTCGTACATCACGATCCGAAACAATTCCGACTATTTCATTGTCAGCGTTTACAATGGGGATGTGTCGAATTGGATGATTCTGCAAGATTTGATGAGCTTCGGCTATGGTTGCATTAGGATGTAGTGAAATAACCTCTTTCTTCATAATTTCCTCTACTAGCATTATAATTCATCTCCTTTCACAGTCATTGTGGAACGATTTAAGAATCGTAGTCTTTGAAACTTTTGTATGGAACTGTCCGGAACATGCTTCCCAATACGAACCATCAAACAATTCGCAGGGTGTGACATGATTTCTGGGTCATCCGTTGGAGCAGGCTTTAACCCTCCCGCAGCCATCATTTTTTCCATGATTTTTCGATAGTTCCAAATACTAAGCTGAGTTCCCTTCAAATCCCAGTGCCAGTAATATTCAGTAGATATGATAATATAGTTTTCCATATTTGGGTCTGAAACAGCAACTTTCAATAGAGTAGATCCGAGCTGAAATCCGCGATAGCTAGGAGCGATTTCAATCGCTCCTAGCTCAATTAAATCCTCCATATTAAAGGTGGACCATCTTTCTAGAGGATCGGGGTGTAAAAACGTTACATAGCCTACAATGGTATCTTCGGTACGGGCCACATAAATTCGTCCTTCTGGTAGATTGGCAATTTCTTTTAATGCTTCTAACTGTTTTGGAGCGGGACGAAATGCGACTAGTTCGTCGTGAAAAGAATAGTCCGTTAATTGGTCAGCTGTTAGCGGCCCTTCCACCATCATAATTCCTTTATCCGTATCCAATTTGTTTGAACTATACATCTTCTCATGTATCAATTCACTCACCACCTCTGTCCGAACTGATTTCTTAGTTTCATTATACAGGAGATAGATAGGACTTGTTAAAAAAGGATGACAATTAAAAGAAAAAGGAGCTAGGGTTTTCCCCAAGCTCCACTTGTTCTGTCTGGTCTCTAGTTGTTATTATTTTCTGGATCACCTGTTCCGTCTTCACCAGATCCATTGTCTCCACCAGTATCTCCGCCATTGTCATTTCCGGAATCACCGCCAGAACCTCCAGATCCATTATCGGATCCGTCATCCTGATCACCGTTAGAATCACCATTTCCACCGCCGTTGGCTGGTTTATCATCTACCGGCACATCTGGTTTTTCCGGCGTGAAATCACCGAATTGTAAGCTGTTCGAAGCTGCAGATTCTTGACCAAAATAATCCACTGCTTTCACTTGATATACAGCTTTTCCACTGCCAACATTCATTTTTGTTTCTGTTGTATTTCCAACTAACTTAAACGCTCCACCTGGTTTATTCGCTTTATATATGCGATAACCAACCACATCTTTACTCGAAGATGCTGTCCAGGTGATAACTCTAGAACCGGATTTACTTAGGTTAGATGGTGCATTTGGATTTTTACCATCATTTTTGATTTCATCTGTACTTGGGATGGATATTTTAGCCCAAGCCCCGCTCTGATTCGGAATAAGCTGCTCGATGTTGCTAAGCTTGTCAAAGCCATTTTCTTTTAACCATTCAGGATTAAAAGCAGCTCCATCATCATTTGTGAATTCTTTAGGGGTATTCGGTCCCGCAATAATGGATTTACCATTTACTTTGACATATGTCCCTCTAATTAAGCTATTATCACGTTGATTCGGAACGAATTTTGCATTAAATAAGTCGGAATCCACAAGGCCGAGTTCGCTACATACATCGGATGGAAGCATTCCAGAAACTTTACAATACGAACGATATACAAGGCCTCCCGGACGTTTAAATCGATTTTTAGGTGCCATTAGTTCAGGATTTATATCCGTAGCTGCATTTACAAGCTTCGCCCAAAGGGTGACGTTACGACGGCTATATTCTCCTTCTAATACTTTTGGAGTATCATATCCCATCCATATTCCCATTGTCACATTCGGATTTGTCGCAACAAACCACGTATCATGCCAATCCTGGGAGGTACCGGTTTTACCAGCCCAATCGACGCTAGTATATTTAAGGTTTGCTCTAGCCGCCGTCGCTGTACCACTTGTTAATACGTCACGCATCATATCAAGCATGAGATAGTTCGTTTGTGGGGTAAAAACATCTACCGCTTTACTTTCATGTTGGTAAATTACTTCCCCGTCCACGGTTTCAATCTTATCGATGAGATACGCATCAACAAATTTCCCATTATTACCAAATGTCGTATAAGCATTTGTATTTTCTTCTACCGTTACCCCATTTGTTAAACCACCAAGTGCAACAGCTGGATATTCATGATCGCCTTCGGTTAGAGAAGTGAATCCCATTTTCTCTAGGTATTGAGAGGCGGGATCATTATTAATAATTTGCATATAAGTTCGAACAGCTGGAATGTTATAAGACTGCTTCAAAGCAGTTCTTGCAGAAACTAGCCCATGGAAATTACTTGCGTAGTTTCCTGGATCATAAGGCTTAGGCATACCGGGATACGTAATAACTGTATTGACATCGGGAATGATAGAGCCAGGCTGAACAACTCCAGCTTCCATTCCTGGTGCATAAACAAGCAATGGCTTCATTGTACTACCATTTGGTCGCTGGGCATCTGTTGCGTGATTCAGGTTTTCTAATTCAAAATCCCTTCCACCGATGAAGCTAATGATTTTCCCAGTCTTATTTTCAATTAAAATACTACCTACCTGAACTGGTTCTTTAACTTGTTTTGTTTCCCCAGTGTCTGGATCGGTTACGGTTTCCCATTTATCGGCCCCGTAATTGTTATAATTGGCAGCAATTTTTTGATGAACATCATAGATCTTCTTATTAACTGTCGTATGAATTTTATATCCACTTTGTCGTAGATCTCGTTCTGCTAGAATCATATATTCTTCTTGTAGTTCATCGCTATTTTCGAGGTCTTCTTCTGAATATCCATCTTTTTTCGCTAGAATTTTGGATAATACTTTTTTCGCTCTTTTTTCAATTTCGTTCGTTAAATAAGGATATTTTTCAAGTGGTGATTCAGCCGGATCTGTAAAGTCACTTGTAATATCATAGTTAACAGCTTCCTGATATTCCCCTTCTGTGATGAATCCACTTTCTAACATTCGAGATAAGACTGTTTTCATTCGTTCTAATCCCGGCTGCAAGCCTGCTTCATCCTTCACGCCACCACCATTTTTAAAGGGAGTATAATAGGATGGACTTTGTGGCAATCCTGCAATATAGGCTGCTTGTGGTAAATTTAGATCTTTGGCATCTACACCAAAAATACCTTGAGCTGCTGTTTGAACACCAGCTATGTTTTGACCTGCTGCGTTACGTCCGAATGGAACGATATTTAAGTAAGCTTGAAGGATTTCATCTTTATCAGCAAATTGTTCAAGACGTAATGCTAATAAAATTTCCTTCGCTTTTCGTTCAAATGAAACTTCATTTGTGAGGATTTGATTTTTGACAAGCTGCTGTGTCAATGTACTACCACCAGTTTTTACAGACGTGTTTAGTACTTCTTGGAGGATGGCGCGCAATATTGCTTTCGGTACAACTCCGTTATGGGTATAAAAGCTACTATCTTCCGTAGCAACAATTGCGTGTTTAACATGTGAGGAAACATTCTCAAGAGTCGTTTCTTCGCGGTATAAATCCGATCGAACTTTTCCTAAGTATTCGTTGTTTGCAAAGTAGAGCTCCGAGGACTCCTCATAGTTATATAGATCTTTCTCCATCGTTTCCTGAGCACGAACTGGCTCGTCCTTCACCAAGGATGCAAAGTAACCTGCACCAATTCCGCCTGCAAAAAATGCACCAATCACACCTACAATAAGGAAGAATAAAATAATATTCCAAACTACATCATATGTGATTCTGGAACTTTTTTGGATAATTCCTGCAGACCAAAGTTCTTTTATTTTTCGTATATATTGAGCTAATTTTTCTTTATTCATTGTGATACCTCCTAAACCCAATCTATATTATAGCATAACCGTCAAATAACTTATTTTTTTTGTAGGAAGTAATTGCAATTTATAATTTTCTATGGTATTAATATCATTACATTCTAAAAACGTTATATGCAAAGACGGATTATAGTAGTATGGATTGTCCCTGTTGTAGAGAGCTAGCGGTGGTGGAAGCTAGTACATACGATCATGCGAAGTACACAAATCTTGAGCATCCTCTGAAGAGGCGGCTTAACCAAGTCGTTATGAATTGAAGTGGCAAGCGGAAGCTTGCAACAAGGGTGGTACCGCGAGATTAGACCTCGTCCCTTTTGGGGATTGAGGTTTTTTTATTTTTATAAAAGGAGAGTGAATGGAGTGCATATTTTAGACGATTTTGCAACGTCGTGGCCTAATCAATCAAACTACGGATGATGAAGGTTTACGTAAACATTTAGATGAGAAGGTTGTCACCTTGTATTGTGGATTTGATCCGACTGCAGATAGCCTACACATTGGACATTTAGTTCCGATGTTAATGTTAAAACGATTTCAACAAGCGGGACACCGTCCTGTTGCACTTATCGGTGGAGGCACAGGAATGATCGGAGACCCGAGTGGTCGTTCCACGGAACGCCAGCTTAACGATTTGCAGACCGTTCAACATTTTAGTGACCGCATCAAAGAACAACTAGCATCCATCTTAAATTTTGATGAAGGGGAAAATGCAGCTGTCGCTCGTAACAACTACGAATGGTTATCGCAAATGTCAGTCATTGATTTTCTTCGAGACACGGGGAAACACTTTGGTATCAACTATATGCTAGCTAAGGACTCTGTAGAATCTAGGTTAGAAAATGGAATATCTTTTACTGAATTCAGTTACATGATTCTACAATCCGTTGATTTCCTAAACTTATATGAAAAAGAAAACTGTACACTACAAATAGGTGGTAGTGACCAATGGGGCAATATCACTGCAGGGATGGAGCTCATCCGTCGTACGAAAAGTGGAGAAGAGCAAGAAGCGAAAGCATTTGGGTTAACTGTACCACTGATCACGAAAGCGGATGGTACAAAATTCGGTAAAACGGCTGGTGGAGCAGTTTGGCTAGATCCTGAACAAACATCTCCATACGAGTTCTACCAATTTTGGGTGAATACAGATGACCGTGATGTGATTAAGTTCTTGAAATACTTCACATTCCTAAGCTTTGAAGAAATTGATGAATTAGAAAAATCATTGGAGCAAGAGCCAGAAAAGCGTGTTCCACATAAACGTTTGGCAGAGGAAATGACGAAGCTAGTTCACGGTGATGAAGCGTTGGAGCAAGCACAACGAATTACAGAAGCTTTATTTAGTGGTGACATTGCTTCTTTAAATGGAAAGGAGATTGAACAGGGCTTTAAAGACGTTCCATCTACAACGTTCCCTGTCGAAGAAATCGGGTTGGTTGATGCACTAGTAGAAGCGAAGATTGCTTCTTCCAAACGTCAAGCTCGAGAAGATATCCAAAATGGAGCCGTGTATATCAATGGAGAGCGGAACCAAGATTTAGCTTATGTTTTAACAGAAGAGGACCGTATGGATGGTACATTTGTGATTATTAGAAGAGGGAAGAAGAAATACTTTGTTTTGAGATTTGAATAGGAGTTAACTCGTAGCTCAGGGTTTGGTGTTATTTACAGCTCCACCCTGAGTATTTTTTGTCTAAGGACACAATCGATTTTATCAGTGGAATATTGAATTTGCTTCAAGAGCTATCATTCAATATATAAATTCAAGTAAGTATGGCTAGTATATCCGAGAAGAATTAATAACCCTTTACATAAAAGGTATTAGAATGGGGCTGGGACATAAATAAAGAGAAAGCCGAAAAGCCGAACAACAGCCCATACTAGCTCCAGAATTATACGTAGACTCGAGTGGGAGGAAAGGCATCGGTGAGACCCCGCAGTGCGTCAGCACGAGGAGGCTCACCAGCTGCCCGCGGAACGCGTAGTATATTTCCGGAGCGGAGTATAGGCACTAATAATAATTGTTCGTTTTTTCATTGCTTCCTATACTTTTGTCTCAACCTCATAAGTTTATTTTTTTACAGCGTGAATATAATGGATGCTTTCAAATGCAGATAAATAATCTGACCGATTACTAAAGAATTGTTCTTGGATAGTAGCTGGAGTTAGGTGTTCATAAATTAGCAGCCCAGACTTTTCAAGCAAATGCTCCATTTCCTCGTAAGTGAAACAAGCTTTCATCGGTTCTCCGCTTGCAGCTGCCATTTTTACCATATTCTCAACTCGGTTGGATAACCCTTTTTGTTCAAAAAGATGTTCGTCCGCATAATCGAATACAATGGAACTGCCCGAAGGAACGATAGCAAACAATGTTTGAATTAATGTTACGAGCTCCTGCTTAGTTAAGTAATAGGAAACACCTAATAAGCTATATAATGTTTTTTGATTTTTCAGCCCTTGGATAAGTAAATCTTGATAGGTGAAGTCTTGAGTAAAGTCTATGGATGTAAAATGAAGATTATTTGGTATTTCAAAATCCATACTCGCTAACCTGTTCTTTTTGAACGCCTGTGTGGAAGGGTGATCAATTTCGAATATCTTTAATATGTTTTTTAACTCTGGATGTCGAAAGGCAAACGTATCTAATCCAGCACCAAGTATGACAAATTGTCTTAGCCCCAACAAAATCTCATTCTCCAACACTTTCTCAGTATAGGCGGAACGTGCCAATGGTGTTGGGGATAATTGAACTTGTGTAATCCATTTTAGAATTTCATCGGAATTACCTTTAAATTTTAGGGCGATATCTTTGTTAAAGAATGATATGCCTTGAATCATATGACGACTAATTTCTTTAAACTCATCTTCCGTGATGAGCTGGCGTGCAAGAAAGTCATCGAAAATGATTGGTGTATCGAACTTGCTGTGATAAGCTCTAGCAAAAGCAGAAACTAGAGAAGTGAAGCTAGATTCATATTGTTTCATAGAATAACCCCTCACAAAAAATAAGATTCCCCTGGCCAGGAGAATCTTATTATACACCAATTATTTTAATTGTAAATTATAGCACAAAAAACATTTTTTGTCAAATTATTTAATCGGGTTAAAGAAAGCCGGATTAAAGTTTGTTACTGGATATCCTTTTCCATCCGTTTTCCACCTATTCTCTTTTCCTCAGCATATCTTTCCTTACATAAATCATGATTATGCGAGTCGTCCTAATACTTCATACGTACACACATTCTCCAAAACACAAATAATCTAGTAAGGGGAGGTGGGGTAATCATTAACAGGCTCTATCCTATTGTTACTTGTTTGCCAATTAAATGTTGTAAAGTATTAAAAGGTATAAAGAAGAAGGAGACGGAGTTAAGATGGAACGATGAAATTTCTTTTCAAACAGAAAAAGTAAATCGAATAAAGCTGGAATTAAAGAAAGGAGGAAGTCTAAAAAAAATACCAACAGCTTATGAACGTTTAATCATTGATTCAATTAATAGGAAAACACGTGAATTAAACAAAAACAATATCACGAGAACAAATGCGTATTTCCAGTTCTATCTAAGTCATCCTGAGGTTCATTGGGCGTTTTTAGCTTCCATGGTGTCAAGAAACGCTGGCTATAACATGACAGATTTAAAAGGTAGTCTTATACCTAGTTATTTAGGTGGTAGTAAAGTTGATGATTTCTTTTCGTTTTTAGAAAGATCCAATGCGCTTATTTTCCAAGACGCATATCCTCAGTTACTCTTATATGAGAAAAGTAAAGAAGTCAACCAAGACCTCACGTATTTACTTCCGCATTTCTACGTGACCCAATTTATGCAGCCCTTTTGGAGTGATTTCATTCGGACAAAGGATTCACAATTTTTGACTTTGGCTTTAATTATTAACGAGCAGAACTATATCCAAAAACGCGTCATGGAGAAAAAGAGGTATAAAGAACGAGTGTTAGATACAATAACCTTTAAAACACAGGAACTATTCCACTTTTCTAAGGTTATTTTTCCATTCTTTCAGGATGAGGAAATTCGACTAACAGGGGTAACGGTAACAGACTTTCACAATCTAAAAGAAAGAATACAAATAGGGAAGACCCTATATTCTATTTTGTTTAGGGTTAATCCAGTCTTTAATGGGGCGTTAGCATTCGCCTCCAAATGTTCACATACAGGTTCAAGAGCGGATTACTGGCCATTTTCTTTTACTACTAACCGCATTTTACCAAGGGATGGGAAGGAAGTTTGTTCCAAAGACACCCCTCCTCTTATAAGAAGTCCGAAACTTGAGGAAGTATGGCCTAACATAGCACATTCATTCCATGACCAGTCGGACTGGTATAGAGATACAAGTATGCTAGAAGCATTTTCAAGCTTTCGTCCACCAAAGGATTATTTAATAGAAGAAGAATATTGCACTGCATTGGAAACATTATACAATCTTTCAAAGATGAAAAGTGAAAAATAGAGTAAAAACACCCGTAGGATTTGTCGGGATTAGTAGTGTGATTTAATTATGAACATCTTACAAATATTGTGAGTTTTTTAAAAAAGTAAAAGTTGAGACGTCAGGACTTATGTAAGTCTTGCGAGTACAATCCCCAAATGGATAAAGTCTGGGGAGAATCGAAAAGAAGTACTTAAGGCGATTGAAAGCTTAAAAAACTGTCGGCTATAAAGGAAATGGAGAAGAGCATTTAATTGCTAAACAATTAAATGCTCTTCCCTTACTTGTTACATGTCACTTTGAAGGAAATGGATAGCATCATCTAAGGACTTGTCTCCCAGATTTCCTTCTTTATGTTTTCGAAGAGCAACCGAGTGATTCTCCATTTCTTTCTGACCAACTACCATCATAAAAGGGACTTTCTGTTTTTCAGCCTCTCGTATTTTTAATCCGATTTTTTCATTACGATCATCGACTTCAACACGAAAACCAACTTTTTCGAGCTCTGCTTTCACTTGATAACTATAATCTATATGTGCTTGTGCAATCGGAAGGATGCTCACTTGAATAGGAGCCAACCAAAGTGGAAAGCTTCCATCAAAATGCTCAATTAGAATCGCCATGAATCGTTCAATAGAGCCGTAGATGGCTCGGTGAATCATTATCGGCTGTTGTGGCTTGTTGTCATCTCCAATGTATGCACAACCAAATTTCTCTGGAAATTGAAAATCAAGTTGGATTGTTCCACATTGCCAGCTTCGTCCAAGGGAATCCAAGATGTGAAAATCAATCTTTGGGCCGTAGAATGCGCCATCCCCTTCATTTAGACTATAGTCGATTCCTTTTTCCTCTAACACTTGTTGGAGTGAGGCTTCTGCTTTGTTCCATTTTTCCAAAACTCCCATATATTTTTCAGGGCGAGTCGACAGCTCGACCTTATAGCTAAATCCAAATAGAGAATATATTTCATCAACCAGCTCTAGAACATGTTTGATTTCATCTTTCACTTGATCTTCTCGAGCAAAGATATGAGCATCATCTTGAGTGAAGGATCGAACTCGAAGTAACCCATTTAATGATCCAGAAAGTTCATGCCGATGGACTAACCCAAGTTCTGCATAACGAATGGGTAATTCTCTATAGCTACGTCGCTTGCTATTGTAAAGTAAAACAGCACCAGGGCAGCTCATCGGTTTAATCGCATAGTTTTGCTCATCAATATTGGAGAAATACATGTTTTCATGATAGTGATCCCAGTGTCCCGATTGTTCCCATAAATGCTGTTTCATCATAATGGGAGTTTTGATTTCTTGATAACCAGCTTTTTGATGCTTCTCTTTCCAAAGGTTTTCTAACTGATTGCGTATGACCATTCCTTTTGGCAAGAAGAAAGGCATACCAGGTGCTTCCTCCATCGACATAAATAATTCTAACTGTTGACCTAGCTCTCTGTGATTACGTTTCATATCGTTCCCTTGATTAGACATTGTAATTATCCTCCTGATTTTAAAATAAAAAACCACACTCATCCCAAAAGAAGGGACGAGTGTGGTCGTGGTTCCACCCTAATTTCGTTCACACGTATCGTGCGAACGCTCTAAAGAAATAACGGCTTCCTACCGGCTATGGATACTTCATCAGCTGGTTCCCCATAACACTCCAAGGTGGTAAAGAATACTGTATTCTTAGAAGGCTCTCAGTCGGTGACCTTCATTCCCTGTTAAGACATTCATATATTCCTCGTGTCCTTGTCTTCGCTTTTATATATTCAATTTAAAAAAACCACACTCATCCCAAAAAAGGGACGAGTGTGGTCGTGGTTCCACCCTAATTTCATTTCACAGTTATGTGCAAAATGCTCAATAAAGTAACGGTTTTTCCCGATTATGGATACTGAGAATAATCTGTTCCCCATAATAGCTCCAAGGTGGTAAATCATTCGCTTTATCTTAAGGGCTTTCAGCCAGTGACCCTATTCTCTAGTAAGAAAAGTCCAAATCATTCATGTCCTTGTCTTCGCTCTGTCATGTAATTAAATAAAACTATAGGACACTTTTTTTAGAAAGTCAAGATTCATTTTTTAGAAAAAATATCTAAAATATCTATTGACAATACTTAGTAGCGCTAGTATATTATTTTTAACAGAAAATTCCTAATTTAATAATTCTTATCCAGAGAGGTGGAGGGACTGGCCCAACGAAACCTCGGCAACAGGCTGTTATGGTACTGTGCTAAATCCTGCAAGCATTTGCTTGAAAGATAAGAAGAGATAATAAAGAATGAAAACTCTTCTTATATGAAAAGAAGAGTTTTTTATTTTATAAAAAGGTTGCCGACTAGACCACTAGAGGTAGCGTGATCCGGACAGGATTATGCTGCCTTTTTTTCATGGACTAAAGGGTTTGGAATCAAGGCTAGATTAGAAAGTTTGTAACATGAAAATGTTCCAATAAATGAATGAAAAATGGAGGAGATTCAAATGACAGTGACGTTAACTAATGCCCCGTTTCGAGCAGAGCACGTAGGAAGTCTATTACGACCAGAAAGAATTCATGTGGCAAGAAAAGCGTTTAAAGAGGGGGCGATAAGTAGCGCTGAATTAAGGAAGGTAGAAACAGAAGAAATTAAAAGAGTTGTAGACAAACAAATAGAAGTAGGTTTAGAGCTTGTAACGGACGGAGAGTTCCGTCGTAGATTTTGGCATACGGATTTCCTAGAGCATTTAAACGGGATCGAAGGATATGTTCCAGAGGTTGGTTATATTTTCCACGGGAATGAAGAAACGGAAAAATACAATATTCGAAATGTAGGGAAAGTATCGTTTCCTTCAGACCATCCGTTTATTCAAGACTTTATTGAATTTAATCAAATAGTGGATGGGCGTGCCGTCGCGAAGCAGACCATTCCAAGTCCGAACCAGCTTTTTCATGTTGGAATAAGGGATGAGACTATCTATCCAAGCGTAGATGATTTTGCGGAGGATGTCATTCAAACGTATCGGGATGTCATTCAAGCTTTTTATGATGCTGGGTGTCGCTACCTTCAGTTAGATGATGTTTACATTGCAGGGTTGTCGGCTCCTAGCTTGCCGTTTAATGACGAAGGAGACTACAACAGAAATGAACGAATCGATCAGGCTCTACGAGTCATAAACGGAGTATTAGAAGGGAAGCCAGATGATTTAATTGTAACGACTCATTTGTGTCGCGGAAATTACCGGTCTAATTGGGCGTTTGAAGGAAGCTATGACATCATTGCTCCGACATTATTAGCAAAAGAAAAAGTCGATGGATTCTTTCTTGAATACGATGACGAACGTTCTGGTGGGTTTGAACCTTTACAACATATACCAAGAGGCGGTGCCAAAGTAGTATTAGGTGTCGTGACATCTAAAATTGGATCTTTAGAAGACAAGGAAGCAATCAAAGCTCGGATTCAAGAAGCTTCAAAATATATACCATTAGAACAGTTATGTCTAAGTCCGCAATGTGGCTTTGCTTCCACGCATCATGGAAACAAGCTTACGGAAGAAGAACAATGGGAGAAGCTCAGATTTATTGTGAACATTGCAAAAGAAATTTGGTAGAAGACGAGTAATGGGTGGGATGGGAGCTTGATTCTAAGAATATCTTGGTCCTGTTTCAGGATAGTTTCCTATACCGGAAGGGAGTTTTCATGAAGATGCTTTCCTACGAAAATTTCAGCGTAGATCCATTTGAAGATTGGCGGCCGACAGATGAATGGAAAGGGGCCCGAACGATTCTAGAGTGGGCGTACCATGTCTACCAGGATTCGCTAATTTATTCTTGTAGTATGGGGGCAGAGGGAATGGTTTTAATTGATCTCATATCCCAGGTTAAAGAAGATGCAAACCTATTGTTTTTAGATACAGAGCTTCATTTCCCTGAAACGTACAAATTAATTGATAGAGTAAAGAGCAAGTATCCACGGCTTCAAATAAAAATGAAAAAGCCAGAGTTGTCGTTAGAGGACCAATCTGCTGAACATGGGTCTGCATTATGGAAAAGAAATCCCGATCAATGCTGTTATATAAGGAAAGTAAAGCCTCTGGAAGAGGAATTATCCAGTGTAACTGCTTGGATTTCGGGTCTAAGAAGAGAGCAGTCTCTTAGCAGAGCAAAGACAAATTTCGTAAATAAAGATAGACGCTTTCAATCTATAAAAATTTGTCCACTTATTTATTGGACGTGGGAAGATGTATGGCAATATATCCATCAGCATCAAGTTCCATATAACGAATTGCATGAATATAACTTTCCAAGTATCGGTTGCATTCCTTGTACATCTGCGGTCGAGGATGGAGTAGGGGATAGTCGTGCTGGTAGGTGGCAAGGAACGAATAAAACGGAATGTGGTCTTCATCCTTCGTTAGAAAAAGAGGATTGATTTCCAGAGTTACATAGGACTGAATTTAGGAGGTGACATAGTTGCAATTACAGGAAAAGAACAGTCCATTTAACCAACAACAAGCGGAGCTTTTAAATCAACTTCTTCCTAACCTCACTGAAAACCAACGCATGTGGTTAAGTGGATTTTTAGCTGCTCTTCCGACCGAAAAGCAGGAAAAGGCGTTCCAAACTACTCTAAACTCGGAAGCTCCTTCTCGTGGGATAACGATACTTTATGGTACGGATACAGGGAATGCCCAACAATTAGCAGAGGATTTCACCAAGCAATTAAAAGAGAATAACAAACAAGTATCTTTGTTTCTCATGGATGAATTTAAACCAAAGACTCTAAAACAGGTCGAGGATTTACTGATTATTACGAGTACGCATGGAGATGGTGATCCGCCCGATAACGCTGTTTCTTTTTATGAATTTTTGCATAGTAATCGAGCACCAAAGCTTCATGATGTTCGATTCTCTGTTTTAGCCCTTGGAGATAGTAGTTATGAGTATTTTTGCCAAACAGGAAAAGCGTTTGATCAACGCCTAGAGGAGTTAGGTGCGGAGCGATTTTTTCCAAGAAAAGATTGTGACTTAGATTTTGAGGAACCCGCAACAGAGTGGATGGAACAAGTTCTAGCACTTCTTTGTAAGGAGCAAGGGGAACAGAAGAATTTTCCTAAGGCAACGATTGTTGAAGCTACATCTTCTGTTTCCTATTCAAAGAAAAATCCATTTGAAGCTGAAATTCTAGAAAACATCAATATTAACGGACGTGGTTCAAATAAAGAAACGCGTCATCTAGTATTAGATTTAGAAGGATCTAACTTACATTTTGATCCTGGGGATAGCCTAGGAATTATCCCTGTTAACCATCCTAGATTGGTGGATGACATCATGGAATTTATGGGATGGAATCCAGATGAACAAATTTCTATTGGAAAAGATATTGGAACAATCACTACGCGAAAAGCACTTACATCTATCTATGAAACTACGAAGCTGACAAAGCCATTGTTAGAAAAATTATCGAGATTCTCTGAATCAGAAACATTAAAAGCACTTATCCGTTCCGATGATAGAAAAGATATGAAGGACTATTTAGAAGGTAGAGACCTACTAGACGCTTTACAAGATTTTGGACCGTGGAACTTGCCAGCTACTGAGATACCTAACCTTTTCCGTAAGCTTCCAGTACGTCTTTATTCAATTGCCAACAGTCTACGATCTAGTCCAGATGAAGTACACGTAACGATCCGAACGGTTCGATACAACAAAAATGGACGTGATCGACTTGGTGTTTGCTCCGGCCATATAGCAGAACAAGTTGAAATTGGCGATCGATTACCCATTTTTATTCAAAGGAACGATAGTTTTCGGTTACCTCAAAACCCAGATGCTCCGATTATTATGATTGGTGCTGGAACTGGCGTTGCTCCATACCGATCATTTCTAGAAGAACGAGAAGCAATTGGTGCACCGGGGAAATCATGGTTATTCTTCGGGGACCAGCACTTTAGGACGGATTTTTTATACCAAGTCCAGTGGCAAAAATGGCTCCAAGAAGGGGTTCTTACGAAGCTAGATGTCGCCTTTTCTCGAGATAATGCGGAAAAGGTTTATGTACAGCACCGTATGTTGGAGAAAAGCAAGGAGCTTTTTGATTGGTTAGTAGAAGGAGCGTATCTCTATGTTTGTGGTGATGAAAAGCATATGGCAAAGGACGTTCATCAAGCGCTTCTTTCGATAGTGGAACAAGAAGGGAACAAAAGTCGAGATGAAGCGGAAGCTTTCATCGCAAAGCTTCGTGAACAGAAACGCTATCAACGTGATGTGTATTAATGGAAAGGGGTTTAGTATGACTAAGAAGTTTCCATTTGAAGCGGGACCACCAAGTGAGATGGAAAAAATAAAAGAAGATAGTAACTATTTAAGAGGGCAATTAGTGGAAAGCTTTGCAAACCAGATAACTGCAGGAATTCCAGATGAGGATAGTAAGCTACTAAAATTTCACGGAAGTTATATGCAGGATGATAGGGATATACGTCATGAACGTAAAAAACAAATGCTTGAACCTGCCTATCAATTTATGCTTCGTGTTCGGCTACCGGGAGGAGTCGCAACACCAGAGCAGTGGCTTAAATTGGATCAACTGAGTGATCAATATGGAAATAGGACGATAAAGCTAACCACTCGTCAAACCTTTCAGCTACATGGGATTTTAAAATGGAATATGAAGCCAACGCTGCAACATATTCACCAAGTCTTACTAGATACGATCGCAGCCTGTGGCGATGTGAACCGAAACGTCATGTCCGTTTCCAATCCATTTCAGTCTGACATCCATGCGGAAGTGCATAAAAGTGCGCAACAAATCAGTGCACATCTATTACCGAAAACGAAGGCTTATCATGAGATTTGGTTGGATGGTGACAAGCTGATAGATAGTCGGGAAGAGGAAGAACCTATATACGGAAATCTTTACTTACCTAGAAAGTTCAAAATAGGGATTGCGGTCCCTCCTTCCAATGACATCGATGTTTATTCCCAAGACCTTGGATTCATTGCGATTATGGAACACGACAAGTTAGTTGGATATAACGTTACAATTGGCGGTGGAATGGGGAGTACACATGGAGATACGACAACCTATCCACAGATTGGGAGAGTCATAGGTTTTTGTTCAAAGGATAAGGCGGTAGAAGTGGCGGAAAAAATTGTAACCATACAACGGGACTATGGGAATAGGTCTAGTCGAAAGCACGCTCGCTTCAAATACACAGTTGATCGATTGGGAACGGAATGGGTCTTGGAGGAATTAAACCGACGATTAGGTTGGGAGTTAGGTCCCTCACGTCCTTATAAATTTGATCATAACGGAGACCGCTATGGTTGGGTGAAAGGAGATGGAAAATGGCATCTAACCTTGTTTATACAAAATGGGAGAATCTTGGATACCGAAACGTATAAGCTTAAGACAGCAATTCGAGAAATTGCGGGTGTCCATCAGGGAGACTTTCGATTAACAGCTAACCAAAATTTAATTATCAGCAATGTAACGGATCAAATGATGCCGCAGATTGAAAGATTAGTAGAACAATATGGTCTCATGGATGGAAAAGAAAATTCTGCACTTCGGCGCAATTCTATGGCTTGTGTGGCATTTCCCACTTGTGGCCTTGCCATGGCAGAATCGGAGCGTTACCTTCCTACCTTAATTGATAAACTAGAAATTTTATTGGATGAAGCTGGATTACGGGAAGAGGAAATTACAATCCGGATGACAGGTTGTCCAAACGGATGTGCTCGACCAGCTTTAGCAGAAATCGGCTTTATCGGAAAGGCACCAGGAAAATATAACTTGTATTTAGGTGCAAGCTTTCATGGTGATCGGCTAAACAAGTTGTATAAAGAAAATATAGGCGAAGATGAAATTCTTCAGACGCTCAGACCAATTCTTCAGGCTTATGCAAAAGAACGTTATGCAAAAGAACGCTTTGGAGATTTTGTGATTCGAGCGGGGTATGTTGCAGAGGTAACATCCGGATTAGATTTTCATACAGACCCAGTGGAATTCGAGAAATAATAATACTTTGGAGGTGCGTATCATGACGAATCAACCACATGGTGGAGTGTTAGTAAATCGTGAGCTATCTCGTGAAGAAAGAAGCGAGGCCTTAGCAAGAGCTAAATCCTTACCAACCTTAACGATTTCTTCATGGGAAATTTCAGATTTGGAATTAATCGGGATTGGTGGATTTAGTCCGCTTACTGGTTTCATGGGACAGCAGGATTATCTATCCGTCATTCATCATACTCGACTTGGAGATGGTACTGTTTGGAGTATTCCCATCACTCTATCTGTTTCACATGCACAAGCTCGCCATTTGCATGTTGGGGAACAGATTGCTTTAAAAGGAGAAGACGGAATCATTTATGGGACGCTGCTTTTAGAAGAAGTGTTTGACTATGATAAAGAATTAGAAGCTAGAAAAGTATATGGAACAGCAGACAGAGCGCATCCTGGTGTTCAAAAAGTATTTGAACGGGGAGAGGTGAATATTGCGGGTCCAATTACGCTATTGAATCGTTCGAAAACGAGGTTTACATCCTTTTATATGGACCCTCGTGAAACGAGAGAAATGTTTCAACAATTAGGATGGAAAACTATAGTTGGATTCCAAACGAGAAATCCGGTTCATCGCGCACACGAGTATATTCAAAAAATAGCGTTAGAAGCGGTAGATGGATTGCTTCTTAATCCTTTAGTTGGGGAAACGAAATCGGACGATATTTCAGCTGCCGTTCGGATGGAAAGCTATCAAGTGATTCTTCAGCATTACTTTCCAGCGGAACGCACACGTTTAGTTATTTATCCAGCTGCCATGCGATATGCAGGACCAAAAGAAGCCATTTTACATGCAATTGTTCGAAAAAATTATGGCTGCACTCACTTTATTGTCGGTCGTGATCATGCGGGTGTCGGCGATTACTATGGTACGTACGAGGCACAAGAATTGATCGGTCAATATGAAGTGGAGCTAGGAATTAATATTTTTAAATTTGAGCATGCGTTTTATTGTGAAAAATGTGAGAACATGGCTTCAGCCAAAACCTGTCCACATGATAAAGCGTATCATGTTCATTTAAGTGGAACGAAGGTTCGTGAAAAGCTTCGTAACGGGGAATCGTTACCGAAAGAATTCTCACGGCCAGAGGTTGCAGAGGTATTAATAAAAGCATTAAAAGAGCCCGTATTACAGGAAAGAACAGGGAGGTAAATATGAGTAATAATCTGAATCATATCGTATGGCACGAATCCGAGATAAGTAAATCGGATCGGAGGCAGCTTAATCAGCATAAGAGTGCCTTACTTTGGTTTACAGGACTTTCTGGATCGGGAAAATCTACACTATCCGTTGAACTTGAAAAAGTTTTATTCGAGAAAGGGATTCATACTTATCGACTCGATGGGGATAACGTTCGACATGGTTTAAACAAGGATTTAGGATTCAGTCCTAATGACAGAGAAGAAAACATTCGTCGTATAGGCGAAGTTTCGAAGCTGATGGTGGATGCGGGTTTATTCACGTTAGCGGCATTCATTTCTCCATTTCGTGAAGATCGAAATAGAATTCGTAATCTATTGGATGACCATGAGTTTATTGAAGTCTATGTCCAGGCGAGTGTAGAAGTGTGTGAACAAAGAGATCCGAAAGGTCTATATAAAAAAGCACGTTCCGGAATAATCAAAGATTTCACTGGGATTGATGCACCCTACGAAGAACCGGCGAATCCAGAAATTATCATTGATTCAGAAACACAAACGGTTCATCAATCCGTACAAGTGATCGTAGACTACCTAGAGCAAAAGCAGTTGATTTACCTATAGTGCTGTAGATGGCTCTCTTGATGCAGGGGGAGGTATGGAATGACATGGGAAATGATATATACGGTAATCGTCGTCTTTATGATGATGGTTTGTTTGATAAAAGAAATTACTAGACCTGAAATTATCGTGTTCGTAGCTCTAACCTGTCTGTTAGGTGCGGGTGTTATAACAACAGAAGAAGCCATTGCTGGCTTTGCGAATGAAGGAATGCTTACAGTTGCCCTACTCTTTATCGTGGCAGGTACTATCCAAAAGAGTGGTCTAATGGAACGGACAATTGCAAAGTTAGTACGGAGTAGTGATTCACCTCGTCGTTCTCTCATCCGCTTGGTCGTTCCTATTACCGGAGTGTCCGCATTTTTAAATAATACACCAATCGTAGCAACCTTAACGCCTATTATTCATAAGTGGTGTCAGAATCAGAACCTTGCGCCGTCTAAGTTTCTTATTCCGCTTTCCTATGCATCTATCTTAGGTGGTATTTTAACGGTAATGGGAACTTCAACGAATTTGGTCGTTCATGGTTTACTACTAGAAAATGGGATGGAAGGCTATTCCTTGTTTACATTAGCACCTTATAGCTTACCTGCTTGTCTACTGGGATTGGGCTATCTCGTTACAGTTGGATTTAAACTACTTCCAAGCTACAAGGTATCCAATACTTACTCCTATGAAAAGGAAAAAGAGTATTTGATGGAGATGATCGTAGAAGATAACTATCCTTATTTAGATAATCCAATCATAAATAAAACAGTAGAAGAAGCGAACTTACATAATCTCGATTATGTTTATTTAATCGCAATTATTCGAAATGAAGAACGTATTTATCCTGTAAATAGCTCCACCATGATAAAAGGAAACGACCATTTAATATTCACTGGACAAATTTCGAAAATGGGAGAACTAGATACAAGAAAAGGATTAACGTTATCAACTGGAACAACAACAAATCTGGAACGCTTTCGTAATGGAAAAGGTCGGTTAATGGAAGTTGTTCTTTCCCATCAATCTAATCTTCTTTACCAGAGAATCAGAGATACCGATTTTCGAACAAAATACGATGCCGGGGTTATTGCTATTCACCGAAATCGTGTACATATGGAAGGGAAGATTGGAGAAATTGTTTTGAGACCGGGTGATACCTTGGTGTTATTAACAGGGAAAGACTTTGAAGAACGACTTAATCTTTCTCATGATTTTTATATGGTTACACCAGTTGAAAGCTACCCTTTTTTAAACCGAATGAGTAGATGGAAAGCATGGGGTTCTATGTTGATCATGGCACTGATGATTTTTTTCGTTTCCTTTCATTTATTATCTATGTTTGCCGCAATGAGTATCGCTGTTGTTCTTTATTTGCTATTACGTATCATCTCTATTGAGGAAGCGAAGAGCTTTATTCAACCGAATGTTCTGCTTTTAATCGCGAGTGCATTTGGGATAGGTGAAGCGTTGCTTAAGACGGGTGCTGCAAGCTTGATTTCTACGTCTTTAATCCATGTATCCCTTCCATATGGAGAGATAGGGGTTCTCTTTTTTTTATCCTTCATCACGGTTGTGTTCACGGAAATTATTACAAATAATGCGGCTGCTGTGTTTATGTTTCCGATTGCCTTAGAAGCAGCGAATCAATTACAACAGGATCCACTTCCGTTTTTTATATTAATCACAATTAGTGCATCTGCAAGTTTTCTTTCCCCAATTGGGTATCAGACGAATTTAATTGTGTATCACCCTGGAGGATATCGATTTTCGGATTATTTTAAAGTGGGATTGCCTTTAAGCTTGATTGTTATTGTCACTACGATTGTAACGATTTACTGGATCGAATTTTAACGAAAAGGTGGAGAGGAATATGAGCAAGGTTTATTTAGTTGGAGCAGGCCCTGGAGACCCTGAGCTTCTCACTTTAAAAGGCTTAAGAGTTATAAAGGAAGCAGACGTAATACTTTACGATCGTCTAGTGAACGAAGAACTACTAGAATATGCTAAGCCAAATACTGAATTAATTTACTGTGGTAAAATTCCTGGACAGCACTATGTAAAGCAAGAATATATTAACGAACTCCTCTGTCAATATGGGGAGGAACGTAAAATAGTCGTACGATTAAAGGGTGGGGATCCTTTTATTTTTGGAAGAGGTGGAGAGGAAGCCGCTGTTTTGCAGAAACGAGGAATCTCATTTGAAGTTATTCCTGGTATTACGTCGGGAATAGCTGCTCCAGCTTATGCTGGAATCCCATTAACGCATCGAAATATTAGCTCCTCTGTTACGTTTATTTCCGGCTATAACCCAGATAAAGACACAAAGGAGTATTGGACACACTTGGCGAATAGTGTGGAAACACTATGCATTTACATGGGAGTAAAAAGGTTGCCTGAAATATGTGAAAAACTACTTTATCATGGGATGGATGGGGACACACCAGCTGCAGCTATTCATTGGGGAACAACGACCAGTCAACATACAATAATAGGAACCTTAGGAGACTTCATGAATCGAATAGACGAAATCAAGAATCCTTCGATGATTGTAATTGGAGAGGTAGTTCGTTTACATGAGTATATCCAATGGTTTGAAGAAACAGAGAAATCACGGCAGAAAGTAACTAGTCTCTTCTAGTTGAAGGAGGAAGCAGTGATGGAAGGTGTACTCTATGTAAGTCATGGTACGCGGATAAAAGAAGGAAAACAGGAGGCAGTCCAATTCCTAAAGTCTGTTCAAGCGCATATGCAAGTACCGTTACAAGAAATCTGTTTCCTAGAAATTCTTTCTCCTTCGATTGAAGAAGGAGTAGATAAGCTAGTCAAACAAGGTGCCCATAAAATTTCAGTCATTCCGGTATTGCTGTTATGCGCGACCCATGCTTATCGGGACATACCGTTAACGATTCAAGCCATGCAAATTAAATATCCAGAGGTCTCCTTTTGTTATGGACGACCACTTGGCGTTCAGCAGCGAATTGTAAACGTCCTAGAAGAGAGGATATTGGATAAGGTAGCCTCCCTAAATGAACCTCATACCATACTATTGGTAGGTAGAGGAAGTTACATGCCGGAGACAAAAAAGGACATCAAGGAAATAGCAGAAAAGTTAAGCGCCAACGTTTCAGCTGATATAGAGATTTGTTTTCTTGCTGCAGTACATCCTTCTTTTGAGGAGGCGTTGGAGATGGTACGGAATCGGGGCGGATTGACGATAATCCTCCCGTATTTATGGTTTGATGGGTGGTTGTTTCGGTACATGCAAGAGAAAGTAGAAGAAGCAAATCGGGGAGATATGAAAGTTGTCCTCTGTTTCCCATTAGGGAATCATCCGATTATGAGGCTAGCCTTACTGGAACGGGTGGAAGAAGCAAGGTCACATCTTTTTTTAATTAGTGCTGAACTAGAAAGAAGGAAAAGTGGTAGTCATGGGTAATATTCCGTTCATCCTAAATATAAAAGATAGACCAGTAGTCGCCATTGGTGGTGGGAACAGCGCGCAGAGACGGACCGCTACGCTCTTGGAAGCGGAGGCTGCTATTACTGTTATTAGTCCCAAAACCAATCAGCTATCGATGACGTGTATCGATAGCTTTTAGTACCAGATTATATGCATCATCATCTTATTCACGTAACTCCATTTGTTGTTTCCTAAACTTCAAGCAAAGAGAGCATAAGGATCTATTTTCACTATCTTTATGATCACTACAAATTTCTAAGAGTAAAAAAGAAGCCTATAAAATGCAGAGATATCAGCATTTTATATGGGCTTTTTTTCTGTGATTCTGCGAAAATCCAATATTGGTTCACTAGTTTGATAAGAGCGGAATATAAAGTCTCCAACTTCAAGTTGTTTTCAAACTATGGGTTAATTTCCTTACACCAAATTTAATTTATAAAATTTATATTGGTTGTATCAAAAGAACAATATTCTGCACCCATTATGAGAATTTAATCAATTATCCAATGAATAGGTTTAACACCTCTATTAGTATCACTAAGCACTTGTTACTTACAAAATCCACTTTCATACTAATTATCAAATTAACCATAAAAATTACCCTTCATACTTTACAAGTTATTACCGATAGGGTAAAATCAGGTTAATAAAATTTAACCGGTTAAAGGAGTTTTTTTATAAATGGAACAAAAATCAATTTTAATAATTGATTCATATGAACAATTAAAAGCAATTAGTGATCCTTTACGTACTAAAATGTTAATGTATCTTATTGAACAACCGCATACAGGTCACATGTTAGCAGAAGCACTAAATTTATCTAGAGCTAAAATATTGTATCACCTACGTGAACTTGAAAAACACGGTATCATCCGATTAGTAAAAAAAGTTGAGAAAAAAGGTAATATTCTAAAATATTATCAAGCAGTAGCAAAAGGTTTTATTCCTGCAGATCATCTTCTCAATTTTACTGAGACAAGCGATTCAACAAGGCAATCATATTTAGAAGTCTTAGATAGAGCCAAAACAAGAGTTATTACTGCTCCTGATAAATCATTTGAAATACAAACCTCTAATGTGGAAAAATGGAATAGTTTATCAATGCAAACTGAATTTACAGTTAGCAAAGAAAAGTTTTTAGAATTCACAAAAAAATATAGAGAGTTAATAAACACACTTAAGACGGATGATAGTGAGAGTGAAAAGCGTATCTATTATTTAATGAGTACTGCATTTGAAATTGAAGAAAAACTTTTTGTGAATAGGGACTAGTCATAGATCCCCAAACTTAAAGGAGCGGGTTATGTGGAAGTCGAAAAGGTTATATGTAATGACACACAAAAGAAAAAAAGTCTGTTAGCAAATCGCTCTTTTATCTTTTTATGGTTAACTAGTTCTGCTTCATTTTTAGCATTATCAACATATCTAATCACTGAACAATGGTATATTATTACAGTCCTCAAGGAGGAAAAAATATTAGGAATAGTTATGATGGTAACTATGATTCCTAGAGTTATTTTTATGTTTTTTGGAGGAGTTTTGGCTGATCGTTTTAAAAAATCTAAGATTATGTTCTATTCGAGTTTTTTTAGATTTGGTTTAATCTTAGCTATGATTGTTTTGTTGAAGTTAGACTTACTTGAAATAATTGTGCTTACATGCTTTGCATTTTTCTTTGGTACACTTGATGCATTTTTCTCGCCTGCCAATACATCATTACTCACAACCTTAGTATCAAAAGAAGACCTGACAAGAGCAAACTCCTTTATACAAACATCTAATCAAATTGCTCTTTTTTCGGGTCCCATGATAGGTGGTTGGTTACTTACAGTAGGATCGTTCGATCTCTTACTTTCAATTGTCGCACTACTCTTATTATTTACGTTTATTTTATCTTTATTTATTAATGAAGAAAAAAACAATTATGACTCTATTTCACTTTCTACAAAAAATCAACTCCGAGAAGGAATTTCATATGTATGGAATATGAAATTCCTAAAAAACATAATAATAATTCTTGTTATAATCAACTTTTTTTTCTTTGGTCCATTGCTCATAGGTATCCCATTATTGGTTTATAACGTATTAAATGGAAAAGCCCTTGATCTTAGTTTTTTACAAAGTTCTTATCAAGGCGGTATGTTTGCGGGTGCTATTTTAGTTGGATTACTAAATTATAAAAAGAAACGAGGAAAAACAATTCTTGTATTGATAACATCTTTAGGTTTCTTTTTATTTATTCTTGGTCAGATTCAATTTACATGGCAAGGAATAATTTTATTAATCTCAATGGGCACTATATCCTCGATAATAAATGTTAACTTAATCTCCGTAATTCAAGAAAAAAGTAATCAAGACAAAATTGGTAGAGTTATGAGTATTGTAAATGCTTTTTCAAATGGATTGGTACCATTATCTTATGGGGTTGTTTCTTTTGCTCTTGTTTTGAATCTTACTATTTCAAATGTTATGTTGTTGTGTGGAGCTTTAATTGTAGTATTTTCATTGATATTTTTAATGAAATCACATGTTATTAAAGAAGTCGAATAAGAATTTTAGACTAATAGGGTGTGTGAAGCCATTATTTTTGTTGCTAGGGAGGGGATAATTCTATCATATATTGGTACTGCGTAGGATACTTGATGTCCCATTGTATATCCCTGTACCGTTCTCCCACCCCTTTATGCAATCAACGTCTAGCCTTGCTTTATCCAGAATTGGCTCTTTAAAGCTATAAAAAAATAAGTGAACAGTTTCTTCTTCTTTATACTTACTTCTTGTTTACCTTGTCGGTGGAGAAGTGTAGCAAGTGTAAGTTTTAGTCCGTTGTAAGTAAGAATTTTTACAAGACTTTTAAGTATTACTAGATCATGTAATTATCTACAATAAGTACTAAATGAATTTTATCTTCTACCGATATAAGATAGGAGTGTCCAGTGTAATGAAAAATTTTCCATATCTCCCTAAGAATTACCTTCTGTCCAGAATCATGGTGGAGAAGATTTATATATTGTAACTGCCGAATTTGGATAAGGTTTTCAAACTCACCTCTTGGCATACAATGTTAGATAGAATGAACATTATTAACACAATTATGAAAGGTGATGAAAAATGATTGTAGATACTATGTCTTCTAGACAAGTACATAATTGGTACTCAAAATCTACTAACAAACAAACCGAAACGCTTGAAAAGACTTCTAATGATTATACTTCGGCTCATACAACTGATTTCACCTCCAAAAAAAGTAATTTTTCTAATGTATGGGGAGAACTCGCTAGAAAATATAATGTTCGGAATGCTAACTTTGACGATATAAAATCAATATCTAAGGCATTATATGATAGTGGGGAGATTTCCTTAAAGGAAGTAGCTGTAATGACATTTGACAACGAAAGAGCTTCCAATTACTTAAAACAAAATGCACGCGCGCATGTCCCAGACGATTTTAATATGTATCAAACTCCATCAAATAGTTCGGGTAAAAGAAACTGGATTACAGAATTTGAAGCAAGAGCACAAAAAGATTTTGAGTACGGTAACTTAATTGGATATCATAACAGTAAAAAAGTTCTTAGTATTTTTCAAAAAATCGGTGCTGTGTAAATGAGATTGATAGGACTGGGCACTCTCTAAAAATTAGGTGTCAAACGGTTATCATGCATAGCTTGCTTTTCTTTGTTTTACCACCTAATTTTAGAAAACGACATCATAGTTAATTATGAGATAAATCAGTTGAAGGAATATTTTAAAGGGATATAGTCAAAAATGTTCTTTTCATCCTTACCCTGCTAGTTATTGTATTGGCCACAAATCAGTACATTATCTGCATTGTTTTCAAACTTAATAAAAAATCCCAAAAACGTTGATTTAACAACATTTTCGGGATTTTTTTCGTATTGATCTGCAAACTATATAGATTAACGAGAATAGAACTCAACAATAAGCGCTTCGTTAATTTCAGCAGGTAACTCAGCACGCTCAGGAAGACGTGTAAACGTACCTTCTAGAGCATCTTCGTTAAAGCTTAAGTAATCTGGTACGAAGTTATTTGCTTCCACAGATTCCTTTACGATATCAAGGTTACGAGATTTCTCACGAAGTCCGATAACTTGACCAGGAGCAACGCGATAAGATGGGATATCTACACGACCTCCATCAACAGTTACGTGTCCGTGGTTAACAAGCTGACGAGCTTGTCTACGAGTACGCGCAAGACCTAGACGGTAAACAAGGTTATCTAAACGAGATTCAAGAAGAATCATGAAGTTTTCACCATGAATACCTTTCATTTTACCAGCTGCTTCAAATAGATTACGGAATTGACGTTCGTTAATTCCATACATGAAACGAAGCTTTTGTTTTTCTTGTTGTTGTAAACCATATTCTGATAATTTCTTACGTTGGTTAGGACCATGTTGTCCAGGTGGGTAAGGGCGTTTATCTAATTCCTTACCTGTACCAGTTAAAGAAATACCAAGACGACGAGACTTTTTCCATACAGAACCTGTATAGCGAGCCATTGTACATCTTCTCCTTTATATATAAGATTTGCATAAAAAAAGACAGTGTGTTCCTAGTCCGTAAGTCATTTTGTTTTTATGCACCATCGCTCCAGCAGCAGAGAGTTACACGATACACCGTTATTGGCTACTGCCAATAAGGAACAAAATGATCCTAACGTCGGTTCACATAGGCTACCTTTTCATTACACAAAGAACATTATAAAATTTATAGATGGCTGTGTCAATAGTAAATGCTTTACGCAAAACAAAAGACTTGGAGAAACCAAGTCTTTATCACCTATTAAATATATTTCTTTAAAATCTCTACGAATTGCTCTAAATACGTTTGATCTTCTTCATCAAAACGGTTTGTAATCGGACTATCGATATCAAGTACTCCAAATCCTTTTCCATCCTTTATAATAGGAACGACGATTTCGGATTGGCTAGCGGCATCACATGCAATGTGGCCAGGAAACTGATTAACATCCTCTACACGCAGTGTTTCTTGTTTTTCAAAGGATGTACCGCAAACCCCACGGCCAGATTTAATTCGATTACATGCTGGTAACCCTTGGAAAGGTCCTAATACAAGCTCAGCTTCTTCCTCTTTCCAGATGTAAAAGCCAACCCAGTTTACTTCGCTTAAAAATTGGTTGAGTAATGCAGATGCATTTGATAAATTAGCGATTGTGTCGGATTCATCCATCACAATAGCTTCTAATTGTTTTAATAATAATTGGTAATCTTTTTCTTTTGAACCGCTGTAATTTTTTACTTCAAACAACATAAACCCTCCCTTTAGTGGAAAAACGACAAAAATCTTTGTGTTCTGAGCAAGAGGCTCGATATTTGACGAGCGAATCTTGCAGGACTCCGTACATCAATGTCGTAAAAAGTGATAGAAGGAGTTGAACGAGATGAAAAACAATGTAACAAGGCAAAAAGTGATGGATGCTGCTTGTCAATTGTTTTACGCCAAAGGATATCATGGCACTTCTGTTCGCGATATTGCGAAAAAAGCGGCTGTCAATGTGTCCTTGATCAACTATTATTTTAATAGTAAGCAAGGTTTGTTAGAATCAGCCGTAGTAACCTATTATGAAAGTTACTTAGAAGAGTTAGAAGTCATCACGCAACAAACCGAACAATCTCCTTCTTTAGAAAGACTGAAACAAATGGTTTCGTTCATTATACAGTATAAACAAAAGAGACATCAATTTACTTGTTTTATTCAAAGAGAATTAACGATTGATTCTGTATTTGTTCGTGAGCTAATGGTTACCTATCTGGCTAAGGAAAATCATCTCATCAAAACGGTATTTGACCGGGCGCTAGAGGGATCGAAGCATTCAGAAATGGATAAGCAATTCCTCCTTCTTCAACTAAAAGGATTACTCATTACGCCGCAAATGACCTCGAATGAATGGAGGGGGCATGTTACCTGGGACCAATCCCACGATTTATTTATCTCAAGGTACACGGATAAAGTCAATCAATGGTTGGATTTTGTTACGACTCAATAAGTGATTTCTAAGTGAAAACAAGCATTTTCTTCAAGGAAACTGCTTGTTTTTTTATTCGAATGGAAACTTGTTCGACAAAACATTTGAATGGAATGGTCATAAGTGTGAAAGTTTTTGTCAGTTCCTAAATTTATTTGCAAAAATATAGCCAAAAAGGGAATGGAACATGGTATCATAGTAGTATTATAAAAATTCAACTTTTATGATGAATCCATATAGATAAGTACGTGTTGATAGGAGGCTGTTTATGGCTTATATCATTGGATTTATACTTTTATTAATCGCGCTCATCGTAATAGGGTTAATATTACGAAAAAGAGTGTATGATGAAGTCGATCATTTAGAAAACTGGAAAATGGATATTATGAATCGCAATGTGACCTCAGAATTATCTCGTGTAAAGGACTTGAATCTTTCAGGAGAAACACAGGATAAGTTTGAATCCTGGAAAGAAAGATGGGAAAACATTGTAACGAGAGAGTTACCAGATATCGAAGAATATTTATTAGATGCAGAAGAAGCTGCGGATCGTTACCGTATTTCTACGGCAAAGAAAAATCTTCGAACCGTAAATGAAATTTTAGGCCGAATTGAGAAAAACATTGAGCAAATATTTGCAGAAGTCGACCAATTAATGGAGGCGGAGCAACATACGAGAGAGGAAATTGAAGATATCCAACCTCGTATTAAAGACCTTCGTAAAGCCATGATTCAAAATCGTTTCCAATACGGAAAAGCTGAAATTCGTTTTGAAGTGGAATTTGATGATTTAGATGCAAAGCTTCAGCAATATTATAGCCTCACAGATTCAGGAGACTATACAGAAGCACAAGTCGTGGTGGATGATTTAAAAGAGCATCTCGAAAAAGTAGAATATGAAATGAAAGCTTTCCCTGACATTTATAAGAGCTGTAAACAAACTTTACCAACACAAATTGATGATTTACTCGCTGGCTTGAAGGATATGAAAGAAGAAGGATATCGTATTGAACAAATGGGATTTGAAAAAGAGCTACATAAATTCCAAGAACGATTAGTCGCTTCCGTCCTTGAACTGGAAAAAGGAAACATGACAGATGCGATCGAAGTTTCCGAGCATATTGATCAGCGGTTAAAGGAAATGTATCAGCTTTTAGAAAAAGAAGCATTATCCAAAAACTATGTGGAAAAACATTTCCCAGGCTATGAACAATTAATAGATGAATCTTTACAGGACTTTGAAGAAACGAAAAAAGAAATAGAAAACCTACAAAAAACGTATTTCTTTGAAGATAGCGACTTAGAGTCACATCTAAGTTTAGAAAAGTGGATGCAATCCATTCGCAATCAATTTGAGGAATTGAAGCAAGAAATGGAAAGTGATAAAGCAACATTTGTTTCAATGCGTGATGCTTTGGAAACAAGTGTAAAAGATTTAGAAGAATTGCAAGTAAGACATGCGGAGTATAAAGAGCAAATTCGAGCATTAAGAAAAGATGAGCTAGAAGCAAAAGAAAAAGTACAGGATATGCGTAAACAGCTTTTCGATACAAATCGAAAACTTAAGAAAAGTAATATTCCGGGAGTACCCTCTTATGTTTGGAACTTGTTAAAGGAAGCAAGTGAAAAGCTTGAAAAGGTAATGGTCAATCTGTCCAAACAACCGTTAGATATGGGGGAAGTGCAGCATTCCTTATCTGCTGCGGAAACTTCGGTTCTAGCAGTGATTGAACAAACCAATCTCTTGTTGGAACAAGCAGAATTAGTGGAGTTGGTCATTCAATACGCAAACCGTTATCGAAGCCAACATGCTATTTTAGCTGCAAAATTGCTGGAAGCAGAGAACATGTTCCGAAATTATGAATATGAAAATGCATTAGAACAAGCGGTTCAAGCTCTTAAAGAGATAGACCCAGACGCAATAAAACGACTTGAGCAACTGAAATATAGTGAAGTTAGTTCTTAAACCACATCCTAGCGATGTGGTTTTTCTTTACTTTAATTATATTTGGCAACCTCAAACATATCTTTATGAATAAGAATACTCCTGTGTCTTTTCATAACAATAGGGAGGAAAGTGTGTTAATATTAGTAATTGGCATACGTTTGATAGGAGAATGAACATGATTTATTTGGATAATAGTGCAACAACAAAACCATATAAAGAAGTATTAGATAGCTTTTATCAGGTTTCTACTTCGTACTTTGGAAATCCATCTTCTTTACATCAATTGGGGACAGAAGCAGAACAATTGTTAACGGCAGCGAAAAAACAAGCTGCTCAACTTCTAAAGGTTCATCCCGATGAAATTGTCTTTACTTCTGGTGGGACAGAAGGAAATAATACCGCTCTATTAAAGGTATTGCTTATCAGCACGTAAATAGAGGCAAGCATATCATTACCTCACAGATTGAACATCCATCTGTGATCGAGACGTGTAAAGCGTTGGAACAGCAAGGGTATGAAGTGACCTATTTACCGGTTGATAAAGAAGGTAGGGCATCAGTTACGGAACTTGAAAAAGCAATTCGGAACGATACGATATTAGTAAGCATTATGCATGTGAATAACGAAATTGGCACGATACAACCGATTGAAGAAATTGCAGAGGTGTGTAGTCGGTATCCAAAGCTCTTCCTTCATGTTGATTATGTGCAAGGGCTTGGTAAGGTAGCCCTATCATTTGAAAACATAGATCTTTGTACCATGTCAGGACATAAAATTCATGGATTAAAAGGGACAGGGTTATTATATATTCGAAGAAACACGTCTTTGTTCCCACTGTTACATGGGGGTGAACAGGAGCGAGGATTTCGCTCCGGAACAGAAAATCTTCCGGGTTTCGTTTCACTTGTAAAAGCCTTAAGAATGACATTAGAAAAGCAGAGTCAAGCTGGAGGAAAGCTTGAAGTAATGCGGACCGTGCTCTCAGACTATTTAAGAGAAATGGACGGGGTTGTCCTTCATGATAGTACACACCATGCTCCTCATATCCTGAATTTTTCAGTACCTGGGTTCAAACCAGAGGTAGTCATTCATGCGTTAGAAAAAGAAGGATTTATTATTTCGACGAAATCCGCATGTTCTTCCAAAAACAAGGATGAAAGTGCAGTGTTAGCAGCCTGTGGATTGTCAAAAGACAGAACTACATCTGCCTTACGAATAAGCTTGTCCTATTCCAACACAATGGAAGAAATAAAGGCATTCTGCAAAGCATTTAAAACCGTTAAACAACAATTGAGCAAAATAATGGGGTAGATACAAATGAACTATGATCATATACTAATTCGCTACGGTGAAATGACATTAAAACGAAACAATCGAAAAATTTTCGTGAATCAGTTACATGAAAATGTCAGAGCAAAGCTTCATGATTTTCCAGACATTAAAGTAAAAGCGAACCGAGATCGTATGTACATTCTGTTGAATGGAACTGATCCGGAGCCCATTTTAGAGAAATGTAAAGATGTATTTGGGATAAGCAGCTTTAGCTTAGCGATTAAAGCAGATAATGAAGTTGACGCAATTAAGGAAGCTGCTTTATATGCTCTGGAAAACTCAAATGCGAAAACATTTAAAGTAACAACGAAACGAATTAACAAGGATTTTCCTATTGGTTCACAAGATTTGAATCAAATATTAGGTGGACATCTCCTTACCAATACAGAAGGGTTTACAGTGAACGTCCATGAGCCGGATGTGGAAATCGTAGTGGAGATTCGATCAGAAGCAACTTTTGTTACATCAACTAGGATTGAAGGAGCTGGAGGACTTCCGGTCGGGTCTTCCGGACGAACGTTGCTTTTATTGTCAGGAGGAATTGATAGTCCGGTAGCTGGATATCTGACGATGAAAAGAGGCGTGAAATTAGAAGTGATTCACTTTCATTCCCCGCCATTTACTAATGAACGAGCTAAGCAAAAAGTGCTGGATTTAGTCCGACGATTAACGGAATTTGGCCACACCATTCAGGTGCATATGATTCCATTTACGAATTTACAGCAGAAAATTCATCGGGATATTCCACATGGATACTCTATGACAGTGATGCGCAGAATGATGCTTCGCATCAGTGAAGCAGTAGCCAAGAAACGTGACATACTTTCTTTAACAACAGGAGAGAGTTTAGGTCAAGTGGCAAGTCAGACGATGGAAAGTATGCATGCCATAAATGCGGTAAGTGCATACCCAGTTCTTCGTCCGTTAATTGCCATGGACAAGTTGGATATTATTCCTATCTCCAAACAAATTGGAACGTATGATATTTCTGTACTACCTTACGAAGATTGCTGTACCATATTTATTCCGAACGCACCAAAAACAAAACCACGCTTAGAAAAAGTAGAATTTTTCGAAAATCAGTTGGAGTTAGAGGAAGACTTTCAAGAAGCATTACTTCAGATGGAAACGATCGAAATTACTCCTAATCAAGTAGAGGAGTTTCAAGATTTATTCTAATCGATTGGAAACACATGAAAGAACTACCAGTTTATTTTTTGTATGTAACTCCTCCATTCTGCACATTATATAGGTGTAGCGAGGAGGTGAGACATCATGGCAAGCAGCAATAACAACAACGAACTTCTAGTTTCTGGTGCTGAACAAGCACTTGACCAAATGAAGTATGAGATTGCACAAGAATTTGGTGTTAATCTTGGAGCTGATACAACTTCTCGTGCTAACGGTTCTGTTGGTGGAGAAATCACTAAACGTCTAGTGCAAATGGCTGAATCTCAGCTAGGAGGCCAACCATTTGGCGGACAATAATAAAATATACAATGGCTTAAAAGGGAGCAGTTTCGACTGCTCTCTTTTTCCTTTCTTTAAAGACTTAGTAGTTGCAATCCATTCCCTTGCCTGTATATGATGAAGGGAATATAAGAAAGAAGGAGTTCAAAAGTTATGGGTATCTTATGGTATGGAGGTACATTTTATACGCTGGAGGAAAAAGGAGAGACGGTGGAAGCTGTATTCACTTCTAATGGAAGAATAACAGCAGTCGGAACCGAACAATCTCTCCGCGAAACGTATAAGGAGGACATTACAGAGGAACACAATTTACAAGGTGCAACGGCATATCCAGGGTTTGTGGATAGTCATTTACATATTATAGGACATGGGGAAAAGCTGACACACCTAGACCTTTCTTCTATGCAGTCAGCCGAAGAAGTATTACGTGCGTTGCAAAGCAAAGTAAAAACGCTACAAGCTGGTGAATGGATTATAGGAGAGGGTTGGAATGAAAACCAATGGGAAAATCCTCGTATCCTTTCTAAGGAGGAGCTAGATCAAGTCGCTCCAAATCAACCGCTGCTTCTAACGAGAGTATGTCGTCATGCTGTATTAGCAAATAGTAAGGCCATACAATTAGCTGGGGTAAATCGGGATACGCCAGATCCGCAGGGTGGATTAATTGAGAGAAATGAGCATGGAGACGAAACAGGATTTTTCTTGGATACGGCACAGGATTTAATTAAACATGTCATTCCAGAAGTATCCGAGGCGAATTTAACGACACTTGTGAAAAAGAGTGTGGATGATTTAACTAGACTAGGTTTAACGGGTGGCCACACAGAGGACTTAAATTATTATGGTGGCTATCGGAAAACCTACTCAGCTTTTAACAAAGGGATTGATGGAACACAGCGCAAGTTTAGAGCTCATTTACTTGTCCATCATGGAGTTTTTGATGACGTCATGGAAGATGGCCTTGATTATGGCGGTGGAACCCAGTTTATTGAAATAGGAGCGATGAAAATCTTTAGTGATGGTGCGTTAGGGGGGCGAACGGCCTGGTTAAGTGAACCATACGCAGATGAACCTGATAACGTCGGAATTCCAATCCATAGTGATGAAGGTTTAGAATCCCTAGTGAGGAAAGCACGAGCGAAGGATATGCCTGTTGCCGTGCATGCGATAGGAGATAAAGCGGCTATAACCATTGCTAAACTACTGGAAAAGTATCCATTGCAGAAAGACCGACGAGACCGTATCATTCACGCACAAATTGTGAACCAAGAATTGTTAGATATTTTACAAAGAATACCGGTTGTTCTAGATATTCAACCGACTTTTGTGTCATCTGATTTCCCGTGGGTTGTGGAGCGTGTTGGACAAGAAAGAGCTAGCCATTCTTATCCATGGAAGACCTTTTTGGAGCTCGGTATTCCGTGTGCAGGTGGATCGGATGCTCCCATTGAAAGTGTGAATCCTTTGCTAGGCATTCAAGCAGCTGTTCTTCGCCGTTCCTCTATCGACGGAAAAACGTATAATCAAGCACAGTGCTTATCTTTATATGAAGCTATTTCACTTTATACGAAAGGAAGTGCGTATGCGATAGGGAAAGAGGAAGAAATGGGGAAAATATCTCCAGGTTATGTTGCCGATTTTACCATACTTGAAGAGGACCTATTTAAAGTCGATCCTGAAACCATTGACCAAGTACTAGTAAAGAAAACCGTCATCGACGAAACAGTTGTTTATCAATCAGAATAACAGAAAAGAAGGAAACTACTGGTACTTAAACAGTTTGTTTCCTTCTTTTTCTTTTATTATAAGAATGTACGTTTAACACGATCCCAATAAGAGTTATTTTTTAATTTTACAGTTTTAACTATTTTGTCACTAAGCGTAACTGTTAAGTCACGAATATTTCTTATAGAATAAGCCTCATTATCTAAGCCTATGATTGGATAATCATTTCCATCTTGAATAATTTCTAAACGAAGCGTTCTTTCTTTATCTAATATAAAGGAGGAACCGAGTGTACGATAACGGTTGTTGTTTAGAGATGCAAGCTCGCTTACTTGGAAGCAAGGTGTTTTAGGGTCAACAACGGCACCATGTGTGGATTTATTGTAGCCCGTACTACCCGTCGGGGTCGCGACAATTAGTCCATCCCCACGGAATCTTTCAAAGTGGTTTCCATCAATAAAGACATCAATAACAATTGTTTTGATCAGTGTGGAGCGAATACTAACCTCATTTAAACAGAGAAAATTCGTTTCATCATTCACACTAACATCAACGACTGGAAATCTTCTTACCTCTAATTCTGCATTCATGATGGAATGAACCATTTCATCATAATGGTCTAGGCTGAAGTCGCAATATAAACCCGCTTCATTATGTCTTGAAATACCTGTATATAAACAATCTTGACGGAAGCCTGTCTTGCGAACCGCCTGTAAAAATGCACCATCTCCACCTACACTGACAATAATATTGGCGTCATTCGAATTTTCAACAATGGAAAAATGATTGTCTTTTGCCAGCTTGAAAAGTGGTTCTAGTCTTTTTTCTAATTCTTCATCTTTTGGATAATAAAAATATAAATTTCGACGTTCATCCATTGTAGGATTCCTCCATTCTGTTATGTAAGCAACTTTCTCCTCCATCGTATCATCCTTTTTATATAAATCCTAGCGTAAGCGGATTCTTCGTTTAAATCGGTCCAACTATGAAAATAATGAGGAATATGGAGGTGTGCGTATGATATGGGTCGTGTGTGTATTTTTGCTAATCCTTTTATGTATTGTGGTATTTTTCTTACCAATCTATACAACATGTAACCTTGTTCTTATACCAAAACAAAGCGAAATAATGGTTTCGTTAAAGATTTGGAAAATTCCCATCTTAAAAAGGCAGTTATCGTTTGATGAGATGGACAAGATGCCAGACATTAGTACTACGTTTCAAGATCATGCATCGTATTCAGATCCTTATTTAAAAAAAATTAAGTGGATGGAAAAACTGGGTTCAATCGACGAAGCAGCGAAAGAAAGCAATGGAAAAATTGCTTCGACCAGTGAAGATTCACCGCTTCCATTGGATAAGCAGAATTGGCGTTGGAGATGCTAGTATCACCGGTATGCTGACTGGTGCAGTATGGGGGATGAAAGGTACCGTTCTTCATTATGTAAGTAAGCATATGACCTTTAAAAAGAAACCGACTCTACAAGTCATTCCACTGTTTCAACATACTTATTCGATGACAAAGTTAGAATGTATGGTTTCCATTCGAGTAGGACAAGCTATATACGCATTCATTCAATTTATGAAAAGTACAAAAAAACAACGGAAGCAAGTTCAAACTAGTAATTTGCCACAATCCTAAGGAGGAAAAGGAACATGAATGAACACCCAATTGAAGGTTTGATGACAACGGCGATGGAAAATCTTAAAGATATGGTAGATGTTAATACCATCATCGGTGACCCAATTGAGTCTCCAGATGGTACCGTTATCATAACAGTATCGAAAGTAGGATTTGGATTTGCTGCAGGTGGAAGTGATTTTTATATGCAGCAAAGCGGTGGATCAGATTCTTCTTCTAGCTCAGAGCAACCCCTTCCATTTGGTGGAGGAAGCGGTGGCGGTGTCTCCATTACACCGATAGCCTTTTTAATTGTAAACAGCAACGGTGTTCAAATGATTCATCTAGACCAACATACACACCTTTATGAGAAAATGCTTGATTTGGCTCCCCAGGCTGTTGAAAAGATACAAGAAGTGTTAAAAGGCTCCCAAAAAGGGGAGAACAAAGGAAAAGAGGATAAGAAAGGCGAAAAGAAAGACGACAAAAAAGATGACAAAAAAGATGATAACAAAGAATCCAAAGACAAATCATCCGGAGATGATGACGCTAGCATTTAGTATCATTATATTAGACATTCATTTTAACTGCCTTCATAATAATGTGGAGGCGGTTTTTACTTTTTAACTAGAAGATGAATACCGGTGTAAGGGATTGGAGGAACATATTAATGAATGAACAACATGTTGAAGCTTTTTATTTATGGATAGATGAAATGGCAGAAAAGATAGAGCATCAAGTGGAAGTACCTTATCTAGAAGCCATTGCGATTGGCTTGGAGTACTATCTTGGACAAGCCCCTACAGAACCTATGAATGAAATGCTGGAGCAGTATCTACATAAAAAAGTAAGAGAATTACACATAGAGCAGTATGAGAAAGAGGAGATTCGAAAAGGTCTTCAACTTGCCATCTTAAAAGGGATGAAAGATGGCGCCCAGCAACAGCATCTTGTTACACCAGATACAGTAGCAATTTTCATTGGGTATCTTGTACAGAAGATGCTTGGCTCCAAGCAAGAAAAAATCCGAATTTTTGATCCAGCTTGCGGAACATCCAACTTGTTAACAGCAGTCCTTAACCAATTGGGGGATGGTGTAGAGTCCTATGGAAGTGAAGTGGACCCTTTATTAATTAGACTAGCTCTAGCTAGTGCTAATCTTCAAGAAATCGAAGTGGAGTATTTTCACCAGGATAGTCTAAGTCCATTTTTACTAGAGCCGGTAGATGTGACGATTTGTGATCTACCTGTTGGGTACTACCCAGATGATATACGAGCTAATGATTACGAATTAAAAGCAGACCAAGGTCACTCGTATGCACATCATTTATTTATAGAACAAAGCATCAAATATACGAAAAAAGGTGGGTACCTATTTTTTGTAGTCCCAAATTTTCTGTTTGATAGTGATCAAGCAGACAAGCTTCATAATTTTCTGCATAAGCATGCTCATGTAGTTGGATTATTACAATTACCAGCTTCTATGTTTAAATCAGAGCAAAATGCAAAAAGTATCTTTATAGTCCAGAAAAAAGGAGACCATACAAAAGCTCCTAAAGAAGCGTTAATTGCTCAACTTCCGTCCTTTAAAGATGCCTATGCAACAGACAATATTTTGAAGAAAATAAACGATTGGTTTGAGACAGAAAGATTTACAGAATAATGAGAATATAAAAATTTTGTGTCGCAAGCGTTACCATTATAGGATTGTAATTGCAAACTTAGGCGTCGGGTGTTTAAATGGTAGAGGAATTAATGATCGAAGGACTTTGAAGTCAAGAAAGGATTGAATACATTGAGTAATATATTAGCAATAAATGCTGGTAGTTCTTCTTTAAAATTTCAACTTATTGAAATGCCCGAGGAAAAAGTATTGACGAAAGGTCTAGTGGAACGCATTGGAATCGCAGATTCTGTATTTACAATCGAAGTGAATGATGAAAAAGATACAACTGTTAAAGATATTGCGAATCATGAAGATGCTGTCAAAATGTTGTTGGATAAATTAATTACCAACCAAGTCATTCAGTCCTTTGATGAAATCGATGCAATAGGTCATCGTGTTTGTACATGGTGGAGAGAAATTTAGTGATTCTGTGTTGATTGATGACACAATTATTCAAGAAATAGAGGAAGTCTCTGACTTAGCTCCTTTACACAATCCAGCTAACTTAACTGGAATAAAAGCATTTCGTGAAATTTTACCGAATGTACCTGCTGTCGCAGTATTTGATACAGCATTTCACCAAACGATGCCCGAGCAGTCCTATCTTTATAGCCTACCATACGAGTACTACAAACAATATGGAATTAGAAAAATATGGCTTCCACGGCACATCTCACAAATATGTCTCTCAGCGTGCTGCAGAGTTATTAGGGATGCCGCTGGAAAATCTTCGACTAATTTCTTGTCACCTAGGAAATGGTGCTAGTATTGCCGCTATTGAAAACGGGAAATCGATAGATACGTCCATGGGATTCACACCGTTAGCTGGTGTTACGATGGGGACAAGATCTGGAAATATTGACCCTGCATTAATTCCTTATATTATGGATAAAACAGGCAAGAGTGCTGCTGAAGTAATGAATGTACTGAACAAGGAAAGCGGAATGCTGGCTCTATCTGGTTTTTCTAGTGATTTACGAGATATCACACAAAAAGCGAAAGAAAATGATGAGCGAGCAGAGCTTGCATTAGAAGTATTTGCGGAAAGAATTCATAAATATTTAGGTTCGTACGCAGCGAGAATGCATGGGGTAGATGCTATTATCTTTACTGCAGGGGTTGGAGAAAACAGTATTGAAGTTAGAGAAAGAGTATTAAAAGGTTTAGAATTCATGGGTGTTTATTGGGACCCTAGCTTGAATCAAATTCGCGGAAAAGAAACATTCTTAAACTATCCACATTCCCCGGTTAAAGTGATTGTAATCCCTACAAACGAAGAAGTAATGATTGCTCGCGATGCCGTTGAAAAGGGCTTGAAAGTTGCACAGCATTAAGAAAACGAGAGGAGAACATCACGTTCTCCTCTTTTCTTGTTTATTATTGTTAGGAGCCTCGAACTACAAGTACATCACATTTCGCATAACGAGTAATGCTCTCAGATACACTTCCAATTAAAAAACGTTCTACAGCATTTAAGCCTGTTGCACCACAAATAATGAGGTCAGCGTTGCATTGAACGGCAACATCCTTTGGAATTTTCACTTTTGGAGATCCGTAATCAATGAGTGTTTCTACATAACCTACACCCGCGTCTATCGCTTTTTGTTCATACTCTTTCAATAAGGTATTTCCATATCCTTCTGCTCGATCTGCCAGCGAATGATCATAGGCTTCCAAGGTCGTGAAGGTTCTCGTGTCTACAATATGGGAAAGAATCATTTTTGCGTGGTTACGCTTACATATGTCTACTGCCTTTAAAAATGCATGCTCAGAAGCTTCAGAGCCGTCTACTGCTACTAAAATACGATGATATTCAAATTTCATAGAAAACACTCCCTTCTTACTTTTATTATATCACCATCCCCACTAGGCGAAAGCGGATTTTTGTGACGCTTTTTTGAAATAAAACCGGAATGTAAACATAGATAAAAAGAAGCATCCGAACGAATTTGCTGTCCAATTTGTTCGGATGCTAGGTTTATTTAATAATTTGCAACTCTTTCGGATAAGAAGTTAAAAGTTCTGCTCCTTTTTCGGTTACGAATATTTCATCTTCAATTCGTACACCGCCAATTCCTGGGACATAGACACCAGGCTCGATGGTAAAGCTCATTCCTTTTCTAATGTTTAAAGAATTACTAGTGGTTAAGGATGGGAACTCATGAACATCAATGCCAATGCCATGTCCAATTCGATGCGTAAAGTAAGGTCCATAGCCGGCATTTTGGATATGGTCTCGAGCCGCTTTATCGATAGTGCCAATTTCAAATCCTTGTTGAACTTGATCTATTGCTTTTTTCTGTGCTTCTAAAACGGTTTGATATATTTCTTTTTGCTTATCTTCCATATGGTGGAAAGCTACTGTTCGAGTTATATCGGAACAATATCCGTTCCACACAACACCGAGGTCAAATAAGACAAGGTCCCCTTTTTCGATCTTTTTCATACCTGGCGTTCCGTGTGGAGATGCCGTTTTCTGGCCAGATAGAACCATGGTCGAAAATGACATTTCTCGAACACCTTGCTTCTTCAATGCATATTCGATAGCTGCTAAAATTTCTAATTCCGTTTTGCCTTCTGAGATGGACTCTATCCCAACTTTCACCCCATAATCCGCAAGGGAAGCTGCCTCTTTTAATAGTCGATATTCATCAGCTTCTTTGATCAATCGAACTTGATTTAGTAGCTCTGTAAAGTCCTCGAAGACGGTTCGGTCAAACAAACTTGTTAGTGTTTCATAGCGAGAGACAGATAACTGCTCTTTTTCAATTCCAATCCGTTGCGGGTTCTTTTCCAAATAGGTCTCAAAAAATGCCCAAGGGTCCTCTGTATCGCTATATGCAAGAAAATCTCCATCCCAACCAGCATGTTTTGCATCTTCTTTTTCCATTCCTGGTAAGATAAGCAGACGGTTTCCACTGGTGTCTATGTAAAGGGCGACTAACCTTTCATGAGGGTCTGTAAAGTAATTCGTATAGTAATAGATATTTGCTTTGGAAGTAATAAACGCACCGTCTATTCCTTCGGCTTCCATATGTTGTAATAATCGATCAACTCTAGTCATTTCAATCCTTCCCTTCCAAATAGATAGCTATAGTATAACAAACAAATAAAATTCTTCTAAGTAAGAACGGACTAAAGATATTCCATGTTTGTTATAATAATCTATAGGAATTTTTTTTAGAAAAAATGAAACAGAAAAGATTTTGATTCGTATTAATTAAATATAAGGGAAATTCCCGTAGAAATGAGGTGCACCATTTGGGATTGTTCTCCAAATTATTTCAAAAAAAGGAAGAAAAGCCACCTGTTAGAGAGCGTACAGTTCTTTCCCTTCAGGTTGGGGATATTGTTGTGTATGATTTAACAGATTACGAAGTAGTCGGGAAGATTACTTATCGTGATCATTCCTATGAATGGGTTGCTTATCAGCTATTAGAAGGTCGTAATACTATATGGCTTTCTGCTGAAATGGATGATGAACTAGAATTAGGTATATACCGTAAAATACCTTTACAAGTTTCGGAGCCATTTCCTAAAGAGCTACACTATGATGGGAAGACCTATTATTTAGACGAAAAAGGTCGTGCTACTGTTGTAGGAGAAGGTCGTAGCCAAAACATAAACGGTCGAACTACCGATTATGCAGATTATTACGATGAAGAGGAAGAACACTACTTAAGTGTGGAAAGCTGGGGTAGTGAAATAGAAGTAAGCTATGGCTATCCAATTGAAGAATATGAAGTCAAAGTCATTGCAGGTTCTAATTAATAAGGAGGAGTTTACATGTTTAAATTTTTCAAACGTGTTAGCACAGTCGTAAGTTCAGAGTTAAATGCGATGTTAGACAAAGCAGAAGATCCAGTAAAGATGTTAGACCAATTTATGCGTGATATGGAATCTGATATTCGGGAAGTGGAAAGCTCTGTTGCCAAGCAAATTGCAAACGAAAAAATGTTAAAGCGCAAATATGAAGACGCGTTATCGATTGTAGAAAAGCGTCAAGATCAAGCGGAGAAAGCAATTGAAGCTGGGAATGATGATCTAGCAAGAAGAGCGCTAGAAGATAAGAAAGACCACCAAGAACAAGCGGACTCTTTCCAAGCATCTTGGGAAAGAGCGAAAGCTGATGCAGATACGCTTAGAAGTAAACTGGATGAAATGAAAAAAGAATACCAAGAAATGAAATTGAAAAAAGATTCCTTAAAAGCTCGTGCTGAGACAGCGAAGACGAAAACAAAAATTAATAGATCGATGTCTTCGATTGGAAATGATGAATCGAAACGTGGCTTCGAACGCATGGAAGAAAAGGTGATGCAATTCGAAGCAGAAGCTGAAACTAGTGAAGACTTGTCCGCTGCTAGTAAATCGCTAGACGACGAATTCGAAGCACTCGAAGATAACGGCGTAGACGATGAATTAGCAGCACTTAAAAAGAAATTAGGAAAAGAATAGGTAATTGTCACAAGATGAACCCTTGTATTCTTGTTACAGGGGTTCTCTATTGTGTTCATTTGGTGTATAAATGGAAGGAAGGAGGGAGTTAAGTTGAGGAAGAAGGGATTTCTTGTTGCGGTGTTAGGTCTTTTCTTTGTATTGTTAACCGCATGTGGACAACAGATGTCTTTTGATGAATCGGAGCCACAAGTATCGGTGGACAATATTCCGGATGAACCATCAGCATCCGAATTACGTGATCAACTAAATCAATCGACGACTAACGATATTGAAGCACTTATTTCGAATCATTTCTTCTTGTTGGATGTCGTGAATACGGATAACGGAAATGCAAACATTTATGCAACGAGAAGATTTAATGTTCAAGAGACAGTAGAACTATTACGTGAGAAAATTCAACCAGAAGAAGTTAGTGATTACAAAGATAATCAACAGATTCTAGCTTATCCCGACCATTTTGTTTCCATAAAGCAAAGCGAAGAAGATTCTGATGTAACCTTTATTGAGGTTGCGAATGATGAATTTGTCCGCAATCATTATTCACCGAGCTTCTTAAATACATACTTTAATTATTTGCTATTAAGCAGATTATTAGATGTGGATGATTGGGATAAACGTCGTAGACAGTGTCAAAATGGTGGGTGTTATGGTGGTTATACAACAAGTACGTCACCGGGCCGAGGAATGTCTGATTATCGTGGTGGAGGACCTGGTTCAGGAAAATAATAAGGAGGGTATAAAATGGGACCATTTGTTTTAACATTTATTTATTTCATTATTGCAGTAGCAATTGTCGTGATAGGCTTAGTTATTTTTGAATGGATTACAACAAAATACAAAGACTGGGAAGAAATTAAAAACGGAAATACAGCTGTAGCATTATCAATTTCAGGGAAGATCATTGGAATTTGTATTATATTATCTTTTGCAATTTATAACAGTGTTGTCGTGACCGAAACAATCATTTGGGGTGCGTACGGTGTTCTTTTACAAATGATTGCATATTTCATCTTTGAAGGATTGACTAGAAGTTTTTCCGTTCAGACAAAATTAAAAGAGAACAATGTCGCGGTTGGAATTGTATCTCTAGGTGTATCTGTCGGTCTAGCATTTGTTATCGGAGCCTCTATTACATAATACTGGCTACTGGTAAAATCTAAAAGTCTGGTTCTGTGTAGGGAACCAGACTTTCCTCTTGCAAAAAGATGAGACAACGGAGTGATAGGATGGAGCATCAAGCAGTCAATCAAAGTAAATTTATTTATTGGGCTTCAGGAATTGTTTCCATCTGTGGAATCGTTTTTGAAGTTCTTTTTGGTGCGTTAGGTTCTTATATCTTAGGAGATGGTGTCAAACAATACACGTTAACGATATCGCTGTTTCTGACTGGTATGGGAATCGGCGCAAGTGTAAGTGAAAAAGTACTAAAACAACTAGTAATTGCCTTTGTGTACATCGAATTTTCTGTTGCGTTAATTGGCGGTTTTTCGAGTTTTACTATGTTTGGGATTACGGCATACTCACCAGCTGGATCTGATGCAATATTCTTATATGTAATCACCTTCCTGGTGGGTGCATTAACGGGCGTGGAGTTGCCGATTCTCATTCGAAAAGCAAATGAATTAGGAGTAAGCTTAAATCGCAGTACGGCTCGGGTTCTTTTCTCTGATTATGCCGGTGGATTAATTGGAGGACTGTTATTTGTTTTTTTCTTACGCCCTTATTTAGGTATGGTAAAAACCGCATTTTTTGGTGGATTTATAAATATCTCCGTCGCTCTCGTGGTATTGTGGCTCTTTCGTAAAGAAATGAAAAAGCTCTCTCTTCACTTTACGATTGGCTTAACCATTGCAATTCTATTATTCCTAGGATTTCTTTTTGGGGAAGAAGCTGCTTTTTCTTTTGAACAAAAATTGTACAAGGATCCCATCATTCATATGGAGGAAAGCAAATACCAAAAAATTATTCTTACGGAAGAGGAAGGAGATGTCCGTCTTTATTTAGATGGGCAATTGCAATTGAGCTCCATCGATGAATTTCGTTATCATGAATTACTCGTTCATCCAACGTTTGCCCAAGCGGAAGAACATAAACGTGTTCTTATATTAGGAGGCGGAGATGGAGTAGCCGCTAAGGAAGCTCTGAAATATAAAGAAGTGGAATCTATCACGCTGGTTGACCTAGACCCAGCTGTTGTTGAGTTAGCCAAGCATAATCGTTGGTTAACAAGTTTAAATCAGGGGAGTTTAGAGAATGAGAAAGTACACGTCGTTCATATGGACGCATTTGAATATTTAGAAAAATCCAAGGAGCGATTTGATGTTATTTTAGTAGATCTTCCTGATCCGAATAATGAGAGCCTAAACAAGCTATATACGAAGGAATTTTATTCTTTAGTCCGGAACCATACCAAGGCTGGTGGCGCATTTATGGTACAAGCAACAAGTCCTGTCTTTGCTACGGATGTCTATTGGACGATTACGAACACGATTGCTTCCACAGGGGTTCATACAGAAAACTTTCACACGGACGTTCCGAGCTTCGGAAACTGGGGATTTGTACTAGGAAGTCGAAACCCGATAGAGGTTGAAAGGTTAGCTGTTGATGTGGAGACAAGATATTTAAAAACGGAAATGCTTAAGGGATTAACCTATTTTGGAAAGGATGAAGATGCTGAAATTATGAACGAACAAGGAGAGCCATTAGAGCTTGCGGTTAATAGTCTCATTGACCCAATTCTTATTCAATTATATGAAAATGCTTGGAAATACTATTAATTGGGTATAAAGGTAATAGACGATATATAGAAAGGGGAATGAAAGATGAAAGTATCATTTCATGGACAATCGGCAGTGTTTATTCAAACCGAAACTCATCGAATCATTGTAGATCCATTCATAACGGGTAATGGAAGCTCAGACTTGGATCCGGAAACGTTAGAAGTCGATGCTATTTTACTTACCCACGGACATAATGATCATGTTGGGGACACGATCGAAATTGCCAAGCGAAATAATGCGCTAGTAGTAGCTCCAAATGAGCTTGCGGTTTATTTAGAAAGCAGAGGATTAAACACCCACCCACTTCACATTGGAGGGAGTCATGAATTTGATTTCGGTCGGGTGAAGCTTACACAGGCTTTTCATGGGTCTGCTTTTACAGATGAAGAAGGGAATGTCATCTATGGTGGTATGCCAGCTGGGATCTTATTCTTTGCAGAAGGAAAAACAATTTACCATGCTGGAGACACTGGGTTATTCTCGGATTTAAAACTAATTGGGGAATTAAACAATATTGATTTGGCATTCCTTCCAATTGGAGACAACTTTACTATGGGACCTGAGGATGCGCTTATTGCAGCGGAATGGGTAAACGCGAAATATGTCGTGCCAGTGCACTATAATACATTTCCTTTAATTGAACAGGATGGAGATGCATTTGCTAGTAAAGTGAAGCCTGGTAAGGGAATTGCGCTTAAGCCTGGTGAATCGATTGATTTGTAAATAATAGGAAGGGTATAGCTGTTTTAAAGCTATACCTTTTTTATGAATTCAAGCGTTTATTAAAACAGTTTTTCCAATACTGGTGGAACAGTTTCTTTTAATGTGTAGTTCTGTACTAATGTTAGTTTTGTAAAAAGGATGACTTGTTAAAAAGATTCACTTGGATTCTGTTATGGAACACGCCGATTTGGAAAAGGGGAGCAAAGATAAAATTGATACAGCCATCAATCATCTGTATAATACATTACATATAGTCGAATTAGTACAGTTGAAAGATTGGTGAATACGTTGGCAACAAAACATGAACAAATCCTTGAATTTATTGAGTCCCTTACTGTAGGGAACAAAATTTCGGTAAGACAGATTGCCAAAAAACTAGATGTCAGTGAGGGTACTGCTTATAGAGCTATAAAGGAAGCGGAAAATCAAGGCCTAGTAAGCACGATAGAACGGGTTGGAACAATCCGTATAGAAAGAAAGAACAAAGAAAACTTTGAAAACCTTACCTTTGCTGAAATTATTAGTATTGTGGATGGTCAGGTGCTTGGTGGAAGAGAAGGGCTTTATAAGACGTTAAACAAGTTTGTCATAGGGGCAATGAAGCTAGATGCGATGATGCGATACACGGAAAAGGATTCCTTACTTATCATAGGAAATCGTACGGAAGCTCATGAGCTAGCGCTGAAAGAAGGTGCTGCTGTGCTTATCACAGGTGGTTTTGATACTGATGACCATGTAAAGAAACTAGCAGATGAGAAAAAGCTACCAATCATGTCAACGAGCTACGATACATTTACAGTCGCAGCCATGATTAACCGTGCTATTTATGACCAATTGATTAAAAAAGAAATTGTATTAGTAGAAGATATTTATACATCCTTAGAGGATGCTTATTACTTAATACACGGAGATACGCTTGAGAAGTGGTATATGTTAAATGAAACGACCAAGCATAGTAGGTTCCCTGTTGTAGATGATAAAAACAGAGTGATCGGAATGATAACGTCCAAAGACGTTATTGATAAAGACCGCTTGCTAACCGTAGAAAAAGTTATGACGAAAAATCCGATGAAGGTTCAGAAAGAAAACGTCACTAGCATATGCTGCACATATGATGGTCTGGGAAGGAATCGAAATCATGCCCGTTGTGGATTCCCATCAACACTTGGCTGGTTTAATTTCTCGGCAAGATGTGTTGAAGGCATTACAGCATATTCAACGTCAACCACAGGTAGGAGAAACCATTGAGGACATTGCAACAAGTAGAATAGAAGTTGTGCAAGATGAAGCACATGGAACCGTCTATCAAGCACAGGTTACCCCACAGATGACGAATCAACTTGGTTCTTTATCATATGGCGTATTCACTTCTTTTGTAACCGAAGCAAGTAGTCGATTACTTCGACAATTTAAAAAAGGAAATCTTGTCGTTGAAAATTTAACGATTTATTTTATTAAGCCGGTACAACTTGATAGTCGGCTAGAAATTCGGCCTCGCTTATTAGAAGTTAGTCGGAAATTCGCCAAAGTGGATGTAGAAGTATATAATGAAAAAATTATGGTAGGAAAGGCACTTTTAATGGCTCAATTAATGGATCGCTAAATCTGCACAAATAAAAAAGGCCCTACATAAGAGCCTGATCGCTAATCTTCTTTTGCTTGTAGATGCTGAGCTTGATCTCGATAAAAACGAGTTCTTTTAATGCCATCCCATGCCTGTAGTCCACCGATAAAAAGAAATAATATACCGATTAAAAGAGAAAATCGCGTTTGATAAAATAAATACTGATTAATTCCAAAGAAAAAGACAAACGATCCTAAGCAAATCTTACTTTTAGACTGATAATAATGCTGAAACAATGGTTCATTTGTACGGATTATAGCAACCTTGTAATAGATGTATAAAACGAAGGAAAGAACAATTATAATGGGGAAAATGATCATACCTATCTACTCCTAACTGAATCAAACTACGTTACCCATTTTAGCGTTTTTTCTTCACTTTTACTAGAAAAAATAAAGAATACGGATTAGAAAAAGAAATGAGGGATATGTATGATAGCTTCAATATTAGAAAAAATTAAAGAATATGAGACAATCATCATTCATCGTCATGTGCGACCAGACCCCGATGCATTCGGCTCACAGAAAGGGTTAGGAGAAATCATTAAGGGAAGTTTCCCAAATAAACACGTTTATTTAGTCGGTGATGAGGATCCGTCCTTAAGCTTTTTAGCTGACATGGATAAAGTGGAGGATGAAGTCTATCAAGGTGCTCTAGTGATAGTATGTGACACTGCAAATCAAGCTCGTGTATCGGACCAAAGGTATGTAAAGGGAAAAGAGCTTATCAAAATTGACCATCACCCAAATGTGGATCCATATGGAGATATTATGTGGGTAGATACAAACGCCAGCTCTACTAGTGAATTAATCTATGAACTATATTTAGAAGGTAAGGATAAGGGATTTGTGTGCACAAATGAAGCTGCACGTTTATTGTATGGTGGGATTGTTGGGGATACAGGTCGTTTTTTATTTCCAAGTACGACTTCTAAAACGTTCCGATATGCTGCGGAGCTCGTTACATATGACTTTGATCGTTCTGCTTTATATGATGGCATATACACAACGCCAGAACATGTTGCCCGTTTTAAAGGGTATATTTTGCAGCATATTGAAATCTCAGAATCGGGGCTATGCGCAATTAAAATTGATCAAGAAACATTAGAAAAGTTCGGAATTTCTGCAATGGAAACAAGCCAGCTAGTTGGCATCTTAGGTGATGTGGAAGGCATACTAGCTTGGGCATTTTTTGTAGAAGAAGAAGATTTGATACGAGTTCGGCTTCGATCCAAAGGTCCAGTTATTAATGAAATTGCCGCAAAATACAATGGCGGTGGCCATCCACTGGCATCTGGAGCTTCTATTTCTAAATGGGAAGAAATGGATCAGGTTATTGCGGATTTAGAGGAAGCCTGTAAAGTACATCATAAATAAGAAACGACAACTTGGTCATGGTACGCCAAGTTGTTTTTCGTTTCCATAAAAATGACCTTCATTGGAAGGTCTAATGAGTTTGTGCTGGTTTTTCTGGAATGAACCAGCAGCCACTTTCGGTTTGATCTAAAATGACAGGTAAGTTCCGTTTATTAATTTCTCTTTGCATAAGGCGAGTAAGTTCATTTGTTTCTGCATACGCTGAGTAACCATTGGCTAAACGATCCATCTGTTCATCAACTAGACGACGTGTGTGAATAATGAACATGGTAGTCACTCCTTTACAAATGATTTCTACCTTAATTATATGTGAGGAAGCGCTTTTTTGCTATATAATTCAGAAAATTTCATACAATTGTCACGTGTTAGTTCTTTAGTTCTAGTTCTACTTCGACTCGAACAACTGGTGCAATGGTTAACATCTTGACGGATACAGTAAACTTCATATCATCAATCGTATATTGCTTGTTTTGAATAGCCGCTTTCAGTAGGTTTCCATTAGAGGCAATAGTGCTTACTTTTTTGCCTAAAACGTCACTTATTTGTTCTTTTATATATTGTTTCGTCTGATGTTCTAATAGTCGATCAAGCTTTAATGTCTCTTGATTCACAAGGATGATTTCAATTTCTTGCACAATCATCTGTTCCTGAGCTTGTTCATCAAGCTCAGATTTTTGTTGGGACAAGGATTTTATTTTTAATTCAAGGTTAGAAATCTGTTCCTGAAGCTTCAGATTGTCCGTCGCCCATTGTTCGTAAAGGCGACCGTGCATGTATAAAAATATGATAAAGGAAAGAATAGCTCCGACAAAACAACCTGCTAAAAAACGTTGCCAGCTTTCTTTTTTAAATAAATGTGGGAAATGCATTAATCCACACTCTCCTGTGTAAACCACTCTATAATTAATAATGCAGTCTGAACCCCGGCCATAGCGAACACGATAAGAAGAACTTGTTTCACTACATCTATAGTGGAACCTTCATAAATACCACGTTCAAAGTTGGAGATGGCATCAAACGTTCCGCCAATTGCAGCAACAATTGCCCAAATGCGTAATCCTTTGGCGATTCGACGCATCACGGTTAACGGAGGTTCACCGGTAGCGAAAGCTCCGATACTTCCAATGAATGTTCCACCCATAATGACACCTAAAGCAATAAAATAACAATGAATGATGGATGAAATAAAACGTTCTTCCTCCATAGTTGTTCACCCTTTATACAAAATATGTGTCGTTCCGCATGTCTAAATCATGCAGGCAATGCCTACTCCATTTTATGAATTCGTTGTACAAGTTATGTTATTCGTTTCAACAGGTCTTCGATTTAGATATAATAAAGCTATAGAAAAGGCGGGAGAAGAAATGGAGTTTACACATTTACAAATACGAACAGGTTACAGTTTACTGAAGAGTACAATTTCAATTCAGCATCTTGTCCAATCAGCAGTAGATAAAGGATATACAGCACTCGCTATAACGGATGAAATGGTATTACATGGTGTTATTCCTTTTTATCGAGCATGTCAAAAGGCAGGCATTAAACCTATCATTGGCATGGTGGTATTTGTACGCTATGAAGAGACGAGTGTACCTTGTATTTTGTTAGCCAAAAATAATATGGGGTATGAACAATTGATAGCGTTAAGCAGTACCATTCAGCTTAACAAGCAGACAGATATTCCTTTTTCAGATTTAAATAGATACACTGATCACGTTATTGGTATATTGCCTTGGGAAAATACGAGTCTCCCTTTATGGATTGAACAAAATGAAACCGAACGGGTACAGGATTACTTAAGTAAGTGGACAACTTTGTTCCGAGAAGGAGATTTTTATATTGGGGTTTCGGAGGCAAATGATAAGATTCGTCTTACCATGGCATTTATTCAAAAGCATGTCTCGAAGTCAATATTATATACAGCAATCCGGGATGTAAGATATGTAGAACGAGACGAGGAAGAAGCATACAGATGTCTTCAAGCTATGAAGGATAGTCGCAAGTGGCAAGTGGAATCAAGTGACGGGTCAAGGGAGTTGCATTTCGCTTCTAAACAGGATATGGAGCTTCTATTTCCGGACAAATGGGCAAAACTCTTGGAAGCATCACACCGTATTGCACAAGCATGTGATGTTTCCATATCCTTTGATCAGTCATTACTGCCATCCTATCCTGTTCCCGATGGGAAGGATGCTTTTACATACTTGGAAAGCCTTTGTTTTCAATCCATTCCTTCTAGATATAACGAACGGACACCAGAAGTAGAGCAACGTTTAACCTATGAACTATCCGTCATTAAGAAAATGGATTTTAGTGACTATTTTCTTATTGTTTGGGATTTTATTAAGTATGCAAAAGAGAATGGAATTATGGTTGGACCGGGAAGAGGTTCTGCAGCTGGTTCTCTCGTTGCCTATCTGTTACAGATTACAGATGTGGATCCGCTCGAGCATAATCTCCTGTTTGAGCGGTTTCTGAATCCAGAGCGTATCACGATGCCAGATATTGACATTGATTTTTCAGATCACCGACGCGATGAGGTTATTCGATATGTTCAGCAAAAATACGGGGCTGAACATGTTGCTCAAATTGCAACCTTTGGTACCTTTGCTGCTAGGTCGACTTTAAGAGAGCTAGCGAAAACCATGAATGTAGATCAACAAGATTTAACTTTTCTATTAAAACATGTTTCTAGTTCAACAGGAAGCTTGGCCAATGCTGTGAAGCAGTCGGCTGAGTTGAGAGAATATATCCAAGCAAATGACGGATTAAAAAAATTGTTTCAAATCGCTCATCAGTTAGAAGGGTTACCGCGGCATGTTTCCACCCATGCAGCAGGTGTATTAATTAGCAAAAGTCCTCTGCAAAAACATGTGCCGTTAATGGCGGGTCATCATGACATCGCCTTAACGCAATATGCAATGAATGAAGTACAGCAGTTAGGATTATTAAAAATGGACTTTCTCGGACTTCGCAATCTAAGCTTGATGGAAAGGATTACTCGTGCCATTCAGCGGAATGTAGATCCTAATTTTAGGTTAGAAACGATTCCTTTTCAGGACGAAAAGACATTTACATTACTACAGTCCGGGGCAACGAGTGGAATATTTCAATTGGAATCTCAAGGTATGCAGCAAGTGTTAACATCCTTGAAGCCGACAGAATTTGAAGACGTTGTAGCGGTGAACGCCTTGTTCCGTCCTGGTCCGATGGAATATATTCCAACTTATATCAAAAGAAAGCATAATCAGGAACCAATTAACTATCCACATCGCGTATTACAGCCTATCCTTGAGAAAACGTATGGTGTGTTAGTGTACCAGGAACAAATTATGCAGATAGCTCATACAATGGCGGGCTTTCGTTTAGGGCAAGCTGACATCCTAAGAAGGGCCGTCTCCAAAAAAGATCATTTAGTAATGAATGAACAAAAACAATTGTTCATTCAAGGTTGTATAGAACAAGGGTATGAGCGTTCAGTAGCGGAAGAGATTTTTGCGTGGATTGTTCGTTTTGCGAATTACGGCTTTAACCGAAGTCATGCGGTTGCCTACAGTGTTATCTCGTATCAGCTGGCGTATTTAAAAGCCCATTATCCAGCTTTCTTTATGGCAGAGCTTTTAAGCTCTGTATCTAATCAACAAGAAAAAGTGCGCACATATATAAAAGAAGCAAGTGAATTGGGCATTTCTACATTACCACCCTCTATAAATAAAAGCTTTGGAAGGTTTACCGTTGATGGGAAAGGTAAACTAAGGGTAGGGTTTTTAACACTTAAAGGGATTGGTCATCAAGTTATTACTGAGATAATGGAAGCTAGAAAAAGCGGTCCATTTAAGCATCTATTTGATTTTTGCATGCGTGTGTCGTTGAAAATTGTAACTCGTCCTATTCTTGAAACGCTTATCATGTCAGGAGCGTTTGATGAGACATACGCGAACCGCGCTAGTATGTTAGCCACTATTGATCAAGCAAGAGAACAAGCGGAACTATTTAAAGAGTTTGATGATCAGCCTTCTTTTTTTGAAGGAGATGTTCAATTGGACGAGGCTTATGTGGAGATGGAAGATTTCTCGCAAATAAAAAAACTAGAGATGGAAAAAGAAGTATTAGGGATTTATTTATCTAGTCATCCTTTAGCGGAATATAGAGAACTTCTTAGAGCGAACGGATATATCACTTTTCGCAATGCTCGTAAGTTAGTTGGTCAAAAACAATTACGAGGAAGTGCTATTATTCAAGAAGTAAAAACGATTCGGACCAAACGTGGTGAATCCATGGCTTTCTTGTCCTTAGGGGATGAAACGGATGAGATGGATGGAGTTGTATTTCCAGATTTATATCGAACGATTAGTAGATGGTTAAAAGAAGAATCCATGGTTTTGCTAAAAGGGAAGGTTGAAAACCGTAACGGAAGGCTACAATGGGTCTTAGAGGACGTCCAACCATTTAAAGAAGAAGCATTAATTACAGAAGTAGTTCAACGGGTGTTTTTGAAAATAACGGAGCAAAATGATCAAAAAGTACTAGAGAAGATGGAGACACTCGCAAATCAATATCCAGGGACGGTTCCTATTATTGTGTACCATGAACAGAATAGGACATCCTATCAATTAGCAGGAAAATATAATATTAAGCTTACGAGAGAAGCAATCCAATCCTTGAATCATACGTTTGGAAAAGAAAATGTGGTCATTAAAGGGACATAATAGGCGTAAGGTTGATAGTAGAAGGTGGACAAGATAAATAGGAAAAAGGGTATAAGTGCATCCACTTTACACTCTTTTTCCATCTGTTATAATGTAGTAGTTAAGTGGTCAGACCAATATTGGAAAAGTCGCACAATTCAATTCTTTGAGTGAATAAAAGGAGCGGGGTCTAGTTGTCAAATTTAAGAGATGAGGCTTTACATATTCATCGAATGAATAAAGGAAAGTTATCTACACAATCCAAAATACCAGTAAAGAATGCACGAGATTTAAGTTTAGCTTATTCTCCTGGTGTTGCGGAACCTTGTAAAGAAATCTATAACCAAAAAGAAGCGGTTTATGAGTACACCATGAAGGGAAACATGGTTGCTGTTGTAAGTGATGGTTCTGCCGTATTAGGTCTTGGAAATATTGGACCAGAAGCAGCGTTACCAGTTATGGAGGGTAAATCGGTATTGTTTAAAAGCTTTGCCGGAGTAGATTCTTTTCCAATCTGTCTAGATACACATGACGTAGATGAAATTGTTCGCACGGTTAAATTGATGGAGCCGACTTTTGGCGGAGTGAATCTGGAGGATATCGCGGCCCCGAATTGCTTTGTTATCGAGGAACGGTTAAAAAAAGAAACGAATATTCCTATATTTCATGATGATCAACACGGTACTGCCATTGTAACCGTCGCTGGTCTATTAAATGCGCTCAAATTAGTAGGCAAGAAATTCTCTGATATAAAGGTCGTAGCTAATGGTGCTGGGGCAGCGGGTATTGCTATTATTAAATTACTTCATAGTTTTGGTGTTAGAGATATGATTATGTGTGATTCCAAAGGCGCGATATTTGAAGGTCGAAAATATGGAATGAATGAAGTAAAAGATGAAGTTGCTAAGATGACGAATAAAGATAAGGTCGAAGGAAATCTAGAAGAGGTGATGGAGGGCGCGGACGTCTTTATCGGGGTTTCCGTAGGTGGTCTACTCTCAGAAGAAATGGTTCGTACGATGAAGGATGACTCCATTATTTTTGCGATGGCAAATCCTGATCCTGAGATTATGCCGGAGGCTGCAAAAAATGCAGGTGCACGAGTGATTGGAACGGGTCGCTCTGATTTTCCGAACCAAGTCAATAACGTACTTGCATTTCCAGGAATTTTTAGAGGGGCATTGGATGTTCGGGCAACAAGAATCAATGAGAAGATGAAAATTGCAGCCGCGGAGGCCATTGCAGCCTTAATTAGTGATGATGAATTAAATGAAGACTATGTTATACCGGCTCCATTTGACCCTAGAGTAGCCCCTGCAGTAGCTGCAAGCGTGGCAAAAGCAGCGATGGAGTCTGGTGTGGCGAGAATACAAGTCGATCCAGAGGAAGTTGCAGAAAAGACGAGAAGATTAACGCTAATTGAAGACTAGCCAATTAACGTTAGGGAGGCTATCCGTCATTGTTTCAATCTGAAAAAGTAAAAGTTTATGAAGAAGTATTAAGTGAGATACGCAATTATATTACGAATCATCAATTGTCACCTGGGGATAAGCTTCCATCGGAAAGAGAGCTAGCAGAACAATTAGACGCTGGTCGCTCCTCTGTAAGAGAAGCGTTAAGAGCATTAGAACTTTTAGGATTAATAGAGACGAGAAGGGGAGAAGGGACCTTCCTTAGACAGTACAGAACCCATCGAACAGTCGAACTTTTATCGACGTTTATTCTACATGAGCCACAAACGAAAAAAGACATTCTTGCAACAAAGCGAATTATGGAAAAAGAAGCGGCTAAACTTGCATATGGTAATCTTCACGAGGACGTCATGAAAGAGTTGCAAGTAATTGGTACAAGCACTGAACTAGATGACAGAGAGAAACACCATACGTTTTTCGTTCTTCTTTTTCAGCATTCACAAAATTATCTCATGTACAAGATATGGCAATTAGTGGAAGACTTTTCTCACACTGTTCATCAGATTTCTTATACATCCTCTTTTTACAAGGAATTGTTGGAAGTATTTGTGAATGGTCGCTTGGAAGATATAGAACCGTTATTTGATACATTATACAAAGAAGAATAAGGGAATCATTCAGAACACGACCTTCTGGATTTTACTAAAGGAGGAATATCCCTTGCTAAAGGACTTTTTTAATAAAAAGAAGAAATATGCACCTATTCCTAGGGAGGAAGCAAAGCAAGATGTTCCTCAAGGAATCATGCAGAAATGTATGGGGTGCCAAAAGATCTTTTATCGAAAAGAAATGGAGAAAAATCTCAATGTGTGCCCACAATGTGGTCACCATCATCAAATGGACTCCTATACACGTATCGAACATTTAATGGATCCTAATACGTTTGTGGAATGGGATAAAGGCATGACGACGAAAAATCCGTTAGATTTCCCCGATTATGAGGAGAAATTGGAAAAGGATCGTAAGAAAACGGGACTAAATGAAGCGGTTGTCACCGGTAAAGGTGCGATCAATGGGGTAGCAACCGTTATTGCTGTGATGGATGCGCGTTTTCGGATGGGAAGCATGGGATCTGTTGTTGGGGAGAAGATTGCTCGAGCAATTGAGAAAGCGAAGGAATCCTCCCTTCCGTTTATTATTTTCACTGCATCTGGTGGCGCTCGGATGCAAGAAGGAATGTTAAGTCTCATGCAAATGAGTAAAACATCCGTGGCGATCGAGCGCTTTAGCAGATCCGGTGGCTTGATGATTTCCGTCATGACGAATCCAACAACAGGTGGAGTATCTGCAAGCTTTGCATCGATAGGGGACTATAACTTTGCAGAACCTGGTGCACTGATTGGCTTTGCCGGCAGAAGAATCATTGAACAAACCATTAGGGAAGAACTACCTGATGATTTCCAAACTGCCGAATTCCAGCTTGAACATGGTCAGCTAGACAAAGTAATAAACCGACTTGAGATGAGAGATATGTTGGGAACAATCCTGGATATCCATTATGAGGGAGGTAATGCCTCATGAAACAAGTATTAGAATTCGAGAAGCCGGTTCTCGAATTAAAGGATAAAATCAATGAGCTAAAAAACATTACTAAAACTAGTGATGTAGATTTAACAGAAGATATTGCTCGTATGGAACAACGTTTAGCTAAGTTAGAGGAAGATATATATCGAAATCTTAAGCCTTGGGACCGTGTTCAAATTGCTCGGCATTCAGATCGACCGACAACACTAGATTATGTGGAAAGGCTCTTTACCGACTTCATCGAATTCCATGGCGATCGACTGTATGCAGACGACGAAGCGATTGTAACTGGGATTGGCAAATTTCAAGGACAATCTGTCACAATCGTCGGGCATCAGAGAGGGAAGAATACGAAAGAAAACATCACAAGGAACTTTGGGATGCCACACCCTGAAGGATATCGAAAAGCATTAAGACATATGAAGCAAGCGGACAAGTTTAATCGTCCGATTATTAGTTTTATAGATACAAAAGGAGCTTACCCTGGTAAGGCAGCTGAGGAAAGAGGGCAAAGTGAAGCAATTGCACGTAACTTGATGGAAATGGCTGGACTTCGCGTTCCGATTATTTGTATTGTGATTGGAGAAGGTGGAAGTGGTGGTGCCTTAGGATTAGGTATTGGAGATCGCATCCATATGCTGGAGAATTCAACGTATTCCGTTATTTCTCCCGAAGGTGCAGCAGCCTTATTATGGAAGGATTCTGCGCAAGCTCAGCGAGCAGAAACGATGCAAATTACTTCCTATGATTTAAAATCATTAGGTATTATTGATGAGATTATTCAAGAACCGAGTGGCGGAGCCCACCGTAATGTAGACGAACAAGCAAAAGCTATTAAAAACGTTCTTGTTAAATCACTAAACGAACTTCGGCCACTAGGATCAGAAGTATTATTAGAAAAACGTTGGGAAAAGTATAAGCAAATCGGAGACTATTCTGAGTTAACCAATGATGCCTCTTGCTAATAAAGCAAGAGGCTATGTTTATAATAAATACCGTATAATTGCGTCAATTCGGTTAATTTTTCCTATAATTAGTGAGAATAGAACTAGATTGAGGTATAATTCTATTTGAAAATTCTTCAGTTTAGGATTATTGTGTAATGGGGAGAAAAGTAACAGGTAGAAAATACTTTAAATATAGAGGTGACAAAAAATGAAGAAAATCGGTGTATTAACTAGTGGCGGCGATTCACCAGGTATGAATGCTGCTGTTCGTGCGGTCGTGAGAAAAGCGATTTACCATGACGTAGAAGTGTATGGTATTTACAATGGGTATCAAGGACTTATTGATGGGAATATTAAAAAAATGGAACTAGGCTCGGTTGGGGATATTATTCAACGCGGTGGAACGATCCTGTACTCGGCACGTTGTGAAGAGTTCAAAACCGAAGAAGGGCAAAATAAAGGAATCGAGCAGCTTAATAAGTTTGGTATCGAAGGCTTAATCGTAATAGGTGGCGATGGATCTTTCCGTGGTGCCGAAAAATTAACGAAAAAAGGGTATCCTTGTATTGGTGTTCCAGGAACGATTGATAATGATATTCCAGGAACTGATTTTACAATTGGATTTGACACAGCCTTAAACACCGTGATTGAAGCTATTGATAAAATTAGAGATACAGCAACCTCCCATGAGCGTACATATGTGATTGAAGTAATGGGAAGAAACGCTGGGGATTTAGCGCTTTGGTCTGGTTTAGCAGATGGGGCAGAAAGCATCTTAATCCCAGAGCAAAAGGATGACTTTGATGAAGTGATTGATCGCTTGAAAAAAGGACATGAGCGTGGAAAAAAACATAGTATTATTGTCCTTGCTGAAGGTGTAGGAAGTGGATTTGATTACGGAAAACGAATTAAAGAAGCGACAAACCTTGAGACGAGAGTAACTATTTTAGGTCACATTCAACGTGGTGGCTCGCCTACAGGGAATGATCGTGTGCTAGCGAGTCGTTTAGGTGCTAAAGCAGTCGATTTATTACTAGAGGGGAAAGCAGGCCGTATGGTTGGTATTCAAAACAATAAGCTAGTCGATCATGATATAATTGAAATTTTACAAGAACCTCACACCATTGATGAGGAAATGTATCGTCTATCCAAAGAATTATCTATTTGAGAACTGTAGTGTACAAGAGAATGCTAGGAGGAAGTGTAATGAGAAAGACAAAAATTGTTTGTACGATTGGTCCTGCTTCAGAATCTGTTGAAAAGCTAGTCGACCTAATCGAATCAGGAATGAACGTAGCGCGACTAAACTTTTCCCATGGGGATTTTGAAGAGCATGGTCAGCGGATCGTGAACATTAGGGAAGCGTCAAAACGTACTGGAAAGACGGTTGCAATTTTATTAGATACGAAAGGCCCAGAAATTCGAACAGGCGTATTGAAAGATGGACAAGCTCAGTTGGATAAAGGGGCGACAGTGTATGTATCTATGGAAGATATCGAAGGATCTTCAGAACGAATCTCTGTAACTTACCCACACCTTATTCATGATGTGCATGTTGGGTCTAAATTACTATTAGATGACGGTCTTATTGAGCTAGAAGTTGTAGAAATTGATAAAGAAAAGAAAGAACTCAAAACAATTGCGTTGAATTCAGGATTGTTGAAAAATAAAAAAGGCGTCAACGTACCAAATGTTAGTGTGAACTTGCCTGGTATAACAGAAAAGGATGCTGCTGACATTAAGTTTGGAATTGAGCAGGGCGTTGACTTTATCGCTGCCTCCTTTGTAAGACGTGCATCTGATGTGTTAGAAATTCGTGAATTATTAGAAGAAAATAATGCAACACACATCAATATCATACCTAAGATTGAAAACCGTGAAGGTGTCGATAATCTGGATCAAATTCTTCAAGTAAGTGATGGATTAATGGTAGCACGCGGAGACTTAGGGGTAGAAATTCCTCCTGAAGATGTACCACTTGTCCAAAAGGATATGATTCGTAAGTGTAATACAGCAGGAAAACCAGTTATTACAGCAACGCAAATGCTTGATTCGATGCAACGAAATCCACGTCCTACACGTGCGGAAGCATCGGATGTTGCAAATGCGATTTTTGATGGAACGGACGCAATTATGCTGTCAGGAGAAACGGCTGCTGGAGATTATCCTGTTGAAGCGGTACGTACTATGAGCAACATTGCTACTAAAGCGGAAACAGCTCTAGATCACAAAGTGATTCTAGATTTAAGATCTAAACATAGTGATATGACGATTACGGATGCAATAAGTCAATCCGTTACCCATTCTGCAATGAACTTAGATGTCGATGCCATTATCACACCAACTCAAAGTGGATATACAGCTCGGATGATTTCAAAATATCGTCCTAAAGCTCCGATTATTGCGGTAACCTTTGATGAGCGTTCGAAAAGAAGGCTATCACTTGTTTGGGGTGTGACGGCGATCATGGGAGAACAAGCAGAGTCTACAGATCATATGCTAGACATTGCTGTAGATCGCGGACTTTCGACTGGTTTGTTTAACCGAGGAAGTCGAGTTATCATCACTGCAGGTGTACCAGTGGGAGAAGCTGGTACAACGAACTTGTTAAAAGTACATGTTGTTGGTGATGTACTTGCAAAAGGGCAAGGCGTTGGAAAAGGAAATGCTTATGGACGTGCTGTTGTTGTGAAAAATGCCGAAGAAGCTCTTTCTAAAGTGACAGAAGACGATATTATTGTCACTTACGGAACAGATAAAGAAATGATGCCAGCGATTGAAAAAGCTAGCGGAATTATTACGGAAGAAGGTGGTTTAACTTCCCATGCAGCTATTGTGGGATTGAGCCTTGGAATTCCAGTGATTGTTGGTGTTGATAAAGCAGTAGATCATATAAAAGATAATAGTGATATCACGATTGATGCGAGCAAAGGTGATATCTACGGAGGACACGCCTCTGTACTATAAAACGAAAAAGAAGGGGATCCCCTTCTTTTTCCATATTCATTAGAGTGTAACACTGAACAAGAATTAAAGGGATAGGGAGGAGAAATCATGTTTAAATGGATTTTGCTATTAATCCTTATTGTACCAGCCTTAGAGATCGGTATTTTTGTTTGGGCGGGAGGTATTGTTGGACCGTGGTGGGTTGTCTTTTTCATCATACTAACTGGTGTAGTAGGGGCGTGGTTAGCCAAGCAGCAAGGAACAGAAGTGTTAAATAACGCTAGAAACTCTATGCAGTACGGTCAAGTTCCCCATGAAGAAATTCTTGATGGAATTTGTATCCTTCTTGGAGCGGCTTTCCTCGTAACACCAGGTTTTATTACAGATACAGTTGGGTTTCTACTACTAATTCCTTTTACTAGACATCCTATGCAACAAGGGATGAAACGAATCCTCACTAGAATGTTGCAAAATGGGACCATTACGATTTTTCGACGTTAGGTATTTTCTCCTTTAATGAAGAAATAAATGCTATGAATGATTCCGGATTGATAGAGGGTATTTCCTATGACAGCTAGAGTAGGTCCGATAATTAGTCCTGAAAATCCCCATATTTGGAAGCCAACAAATAGAGCTACCAATGTTACAAGTGGGTTAACCCCGATACTGTTAGAGAGTATTTTCGGTTCCATTAATTGTCGTTGGACAATAATGGTTAAAAACAGTAAAGATAACCCAATGGTTAAATACATATTACCAGAGAAAAACATGTAAATAATCCATGGAATAAATATAATTCCAGTTCCTACATATGGAAGCAAATCGACAACCCCGGTTAAAAACGCAATGGTAATGGCGAACTCAACACGTAAAATTAGCAATCCTATAAGTACAATGCTTGCAGTGATGGAGATTAATGTTAATTGTGCCTTTACATATCCCGTAAATGCTTTTTTAAGTCCATCTGTCACTTTGACTCCAGAGTCTCTAATATTTACTGGGGTTTTGCTTTTCAGTACCTTTTGATAGGTTGGCCAATCTTTACTTATAAAAAAGGTTCCCATTAAGGAAAATATCAATACTGTTATGTAATTGGGTAGTTTTCCTAAGAAAACAGGAATGTTCTCTAACAAGTTTTGTAAAGCTGCTGCCCCATTAGAAGCGAAATTTTCACCAGCATGCTTTACTTGTTCAACAATTGCTTGTTGTTGCCCTGGCTCTAAATTTTGATAAATAGACGCAACCTTTTCATAAATAGGCATAATGTTCTCCATGAACCATTTTTCGAAGAATTCCACCATAACCTTGAAGTGATCAGGAAGATTGGCTGCTAAATAGGCTGTCCCATTTACAAGTTCAACTACAAGAACGGATAGGATGGTTGTGATTAATGCGAGTATGCCTGCAATGGATAAAAAGACAGCAAGTCCTCTTGGGAGCCTAAAGTATGTTACAAACTTATTCACAATAGGATTTATCAAATATGCTAGTAAAATTGCAATTATAAAAGGATACGTATATTGAGCGAGATAAATGAACACATAATAGGATGATACGACAACTCCGCATACAAATAATAAGCGTTGTAATTGTGGTTTTGTAATCATAGTCATTCCGAAACACCTCTTAGTCATTTGTATTCCGAATTATGTGATTGCATTACTAGAATTGGACAGGTTTTAGAATTTGGAGGTACTTATAGGTGATTAGTCCATCTACTATTTTCTTATTACTATTATTTTTATTAGGATACATTGGTAAAAATCAATCCATTATGATTGCCGTTTATGTATTATTAGGCATTAAGCTTTTTCGATTAGATGATCGGGTGTTTCCATATCTATCAGAGAAAGGCATAAGCTTAGGTGTTACGATCATTACGATTGCAGTGCTAGTTCCGATTGCAAGTGGTCAAATTGGCTTTAAGGACTTATTAGAGAGTGTTAAATCCTACTACGGCTGGATAGCATTAGGCGCAGGAATATTCGTAGCATTAATTGCTAAGAACGGGTTAGATTTGTTAGCAAATGATCCACATCTGACAACAGCACTTGTGTTAGGTACCATCATTGCTGTTGTTTTCTTCCAAGGTGTAGCGGTGGGGCCACTAATCGGGGCTGGTATTGCCTATGTTGTGATGAAATTTGTGGATATTTTTGTTGGTTCTTAGAAACTAGCTATATTTTAAATTAAATTTTTAAAAACTAGTACTTTTTAGGAAAAATTAATCGGTTTCATTTCACAGGAGCCCAATTATTGTTTATAATTGAGTTTGGGGATGACTGGATAGTTCTATATAGGAAAGCTATGAAAAAATGGCTAAAACAAGAACGAGAGTATATCCGTTATTATGAAATGATGGAATTGTATCCGTTTTATAATGGACACAACATGTAAAGAACGAGAGAAAAGGAGAGGGATTGAATGTCAACAACCAAAGGGTTAGAAGGAATTGTAGCGGCAGAGTCATCGGTAAGCTCTATTATCAATGACCAATTGACATATGTTGGCTATAAGATTGATGATCTTGCTGAGCAAGCGAGCTTTGAAGAAGTTGTATTCCTGCTTTGGAATAAACGATTACCAAAGAAGGATGAACTTGCTCAATTTGAAGAAGAGCTTGCGTCTAACATGGATATTCCCCAACAAATCATCGATCATTTTAAATCATATGATCTTTCAACAGTTCACCCAATGGCGGCGCTTCGTACAGCGGTCTCCATGCTAGGATTATTTGATGCAGAATCAGATGACATGGATATGGAAGCAAATAAACGTAAAGCGGTTCGCTTACAAGCCAAAATGGCGACGATTGTGACAGCATTTGCACGTATTCGTCAAGGGAAAGAACCAGTATCTGCAAAAAAAGGATTAAGCTATGCAGCAAACTTCCTCTATATGTTAAATGGAGAAGAACCAGAAGACATCGAAGTGGAAGCTATTAATAAAGCGCTTGTTTTACATGCGGATCATGAATTAAATGCTTCTACCTTTACATCTCGTGTATGTGTTGCGACGTTATCTGATGTTTATTCGGGTGTAACAGCAGCTATCGGAGCGTTAAAGGGCCCACTTCACGGTGGAGCTAATGAACGCGTTATGACAATGCTTTTGGAAATTGGGGAAGTAGATAATGCACTTCCTTATATCAAAGAAAAATTGGCAAACAAAGAAAAAATTATGGGAATGGGACACCGTGTATATCGGACAGGAGACCCTCGTGCGAAGCACTTAAAGAAAATGTCCAAAGAATTAACGGAATTAAAGGGACAATCCAAATGGTTTGAAATGTCTGTTAAAATTGAAGATTATATCAAAGAAACAAAAGGTCTTCCAGCCAATGTGGATTTCTATTCTGCATCTGTCTATCATAGTCTTGGAATTGACCATGATTTATTTACACCGATTTTTGCAGTAAGTCGTGTATCTGGTTGGATTGCTCATATTCTAGAACAATATGAAAACAATCGATTGATCCGTCCTCGGGCTGATTATGTTGGTCCAACGGAACAAATGTATGTTTCTATTGAAAATAGATAATGTATTCCTATTCATTCCTTCAGCGTCTGTTGAAAGAATGGAAGAAGGCCTTCCATAAACGGGGCCTATATTCTTGTGCAAATGTTAGGTAAATCTTTCTTTTCATAGGGAAGAAAGCTAATTTAAATAATAATTTACAGAAAAATAAATAGGAGGGTATCATTTATGACACAAGGTGAAAAAATTACAGTAACGAATGGGGTATTGAATGTTCCAAACAAACCAGTCATTCCTTTCATTGAAGGAGATGGAACAGGACCTGATATTTGGGCAGCAGCTAGTCGTGTACTAGAAGCGGCTGTTAACAAAGCGTACAATGGAGAAAAATCAATCGAATGGAAAGAAGTTCTAGCAGGACAAAAAGCTTTTGATCAAACAGGGGAATGGCTACCTGCTGAAACATTAGATGTAATTCGCGACTATAAAATTGCGATAAAAGGACCTTTAACGACACCAATCGGTGGAGGAATTCGTTCCCTTAACGTAGCATTGCGTCAAGAGCTAGATTTATTTACTTGTCTACGTCCAGTACGTTATTTTGAAGGTGTACCATCACCTGTTAAACGTCCTGAAGATACAGACATGGTTATTTTCCGTGAAAATACGGAAGATATTTATGCAGGCATTGAATGGCAAAAAGGTAGCGATGAAGTAAAGAAAGTAATTGAATTCTTGAAAAACGAAATGGGTGTACATAAAATCCGTTTCCCTGAAACTTCTGGTATTGGAATTAAGCCAGTATCTGAAGAGGGTACGAAGCGTCTTGTTCGTGCGGCTATTGATTATGCTATCAATGAAGGTCGCAAAAGTGTAACACTAGTTCATAAAGGAAACATCATGAAATTTACTGAGGGTGCTTTCAAAAACTGGGGTTATGAATTAGCTGAACAAGAATACGGAGATAAAGTATTCACTTGGGCAGAATATGACAAGATTGTTGAAAAAGATGGAAGAGCAGCTGCTGATAAAGCGCAAGAAGAAGCAGAAAAAGCTGGCAAAATTATCGTAAAAGACGCAATTGCTGATATCTTCCTTCAACAAATTTTAACTCGTCCAAAAGAATTTGATGTAGTAGCAACGATGAACCTTAACGGAGACTACATCTCTGATGCACTTGCTGCGCAAGTAGGTGGTATTGGAATTGCTCCTGGAGCAAATATTAACTACGAAACTGGACACGCTATTTTTGAAGCTACGCACGGAACTGCTCCAAAATACGCTGGTCTAGATAAAGTAAATCCATCTTCTGTTATCCTATCTGGTGTACTAATGCTTGAACATCTGGAGTGGAGAGAAGCTGCAGACCTTATCATTAAAGCGATGGATAAAACAATTGCTTCCAAAGTTGTAACATATGACTTTGCTCGTATGATGGACGGAGCTACTGAAGTAAAAACATCTGAATTCGCTGATGCATTAATCTCAAACATGGACTAATGATGAAGGAAGGGATCTTTATGACCATTAAAAGAAGAAAAGTTTCTGTCATTGGTGGAGGCTTTACTGGCGCAACAACAGCTCTTATGGTGGCTCAAAAGGAATTAGCAGACGTAGTGTTAGTTGATATCCCAAATATGGAAGATCCGACAAAAGGTAAAGCATTAGATATGCTTGAAGCAAGTCCTGTTCAAGGATTTGATGCTAAAATCATTGGTACAGCTGATTATGCAGATACTGCAGACTCAGACATCGTTATAATTACCGCAGGAATCGCTCGAAAGCCAGGGATGAGTCGTGACGATTTAGTTGCTACAAACGCTAAAATTATGAAAAGTGTTACACAAGAAATCGTGAAGTATTCTCCAAATACGACGATTATCGTTCTGACGAATCCAGTGGATGCCATGACATACACGGTATTTAAGGAATCTGGATTCCCTAAGAACCGTGTGATTGGTCAATCTGGTGTACTTGACACAGCTCGTTTCCGTACTTTCGTAGCAGAAGAACTCAATCTCTCTGTTAAAGATGTCACAGGTTTTGTTCTTGGCGGTCACGGGGACGATATGGTGCCATTAATTCGTTATTCGTATGCAGGCGGTATTCCTTTAGAAAAGTTGATTTCAAAAGAACGCCTGGATGCTATTGTAGAGCGGACAAGAAAGGGTGGCGGAGAAATCGTCAACCTTTTAGGCAATGGTAGTGCTTATTATGCACCTGCCGCTTCGCTTGCCGTTATGACAGAAGCAATTCTAAAGGATCAACGAAGAGTACTTCCAAGCATCGCTTATCTAGAAGGCGAGTATGGTTATCAGGATATTTATCTTGGTGTGCCTACTATTATCGGTGGCAATGGCCTTGAGGAAGTTATTGAGTTAGATTTGTTAGAAGATGAAAGAGCAGCACTTGATAAATCTGCGGAATCTGTTAAGAGTGTCTTAAAAGTATTACAGTAATATAATGAGTTACGGTTAACATTCTTTAAGGATTTGTTAATTAAGATAGGAAGAAACCCTTGTCATTAGGCAAGGGTTTTCCTATAACAATAAAAAAGGATGGTGTATGAATTGATAGGGAAAAGAAGAAAAATTGGAAAGAATTTGCATGAGCTAGCCATTGGTGATTCCTATCAGGAAACTAGAAAAGTGGAAGACCGTGATATCCTACTTTATTTAGGTTTAACAGATGATGCAAACCCTCTCTATATTCAACACGATTATGCCTCACAGACACCCTACAAACGACCACTTGTTCCGCCTACTATGTTGATAGGTATTGCTTCATCCATGATTTCTATGCACCTGCCAGGACCAGGCTGTCACATTTTAGAGCAGCATTTAAAGTACCCAAATCCCCTGTATCACTATTCAGAGATTGACATAGAGTTAGAAATTATACAAATTAATGAAGAAGATTCTACGATTATGATCCAAGTAAAAGGGAAAAATGGAGATGGAACCGTATTAGATGGAACTTTTCTCGTTAGTCCAGCATCAAAATTAGAATCTTTAACAGCTCAATCGTTACGTAATTTTAATTAATAGAAGGCTACTAATTCACCTAATTAAGACAGAATATTCAGAAACATTAACAAAACTTAACAATATTTACGCTATGTTTGTGTATAAGGAGTATTCACATGCGAATACCTTCATTGTATGATGAACGTAGAGACTTTACAGTGGGGTGTTTGAATGAGTCAAAAAGTTTTAATTGTTGATGATGAAGAATCTATCGTAACGTTATTAAAATATAATGTAGAACTTGCTGGATTTCAAACCGAAGTGGCATATACAGGAAGAGAGGGGCTAGACAAAGCACTTCATGAATCGTTTGATCTTATTATTCTAGATCTCATGCTTCCTGAGTTGGATGGGACAGAAGTATGCAAGCAGTTAAGACAAAATAAAGTGGACACTCCTATACTTATGTTGACGGCAAAAGATGATGAGTTCGATAAAGTACTAGGACTTGAACTTGGTGCCGATGACTATTTAACGAAACCGTTTAGTACGAAAGAGGTTGTTGCTCGAATAAAAGCAATCCTAAGAAGGACGAATAATCGCCATTCAGATGGTGTCCAATCGGTAATTAAAATAGGACAGCTCACTATTCATCCTGAACAATACGAAGCTGTAATCCGGGATGAGACGCTAATGTTTACGCGAAAAGAGTTTGAACTTCTTCTTTATCTAGCAAAGCATAAAGGGAAAGTGCTATCTCGTGATCAATTGTTGAGCGCCGTTTGGAATTACGATTTTGTAGGGGATACAAGAATTGTTGATGTCCATATTAGTCACTTACGAGAAAAAATCGAACCAGACACCAGACATCCTGTGTATATCAAGACCATTCGAGGTCTTGGATATAAGATGGAGGAACCTGCTTAAATGTTTGAGAAAAACCTTCGCCCTTTTTTTCTTTATATCATCATTGTTGTGGTCGTAATGGTTGGAATCTCTTCCATCATTCTACCAATTGTAGAAGGGTATCAGCGTATTATAGTTATGATTACGATTGCAGGCTCCGCTGTCATCTTTTTCTTTTTGATGTATCATATTTTCGATAAGTATATAAAGCCTGTTCGTTCTGCAGCTCAAGTATCCGAGCAACTTGCAAATGGAAATTATCGAGCAAGAACATATGAATCTTTTTTTGGAGATGCCGGAAAATTAACTGCTTCAATAAATGTTTTGGCGAGAAACCTACAAGAAATGTCTTTGCAAGAAAAGATGCAAGAAAATCAACTGAGAACAGTGATTGATAATATGGAAAGTGGCCTACTCCTGATTGATGATAAAGGCTATGTTCATTTAGTTAACCGTAAATTCTTAAGTATATTTGGTGGCAAGAAACAAGACTATTTTGGTTATCTTTATTATGAAGTAGTGAAACAGGAAGTGGTTCATCGAGTCGTTCAAGAAGCCTTTTTATATGAAGAAATGATCAAAAATTCCTTCACAACGTCCATAGAAATACAACAAAAATATATCGAAATTGTGGGAGCACCAGTAGTTAATGATGCGAATGAATTAAGAGGCGCTGTTCTAGTTTTTCACGATATCACCGAACTGAAAAAGCTAGAACAAATGAGGAAAGACTTTGTAGCCAACGTATCTCATGAATTAAAAACACCGATTACTTCCATTCGAGGATTTGCTGAGACGTTGTTAGACGGAGCAATGGATAATGATGAGCTACGGATGCAGTTTTTATCTATAATCCTTAAGGAGAGTGAGCGGCTCCAAACATTGATCCACGATTTACTGGAGTTATCTAAGCTCGATAAAGCAGATATAAAGGTACAAAGAGAACAAATAGAAATTAAACAATTGGTGGAAGAGATTATACCGCTAGCAGAACAGCAAGCAAAAGACAAGCGAATTGAACTATCTTTTGATTTTGATCAAGATACTAGTATTCGAGGAGATTCGGATCGTTTAAAGCAAGTATTTATTAATCTTATAAATAATGCATTAAACTATACATCCTCCGGTGGCAGTGTAAAGGTTAAGGTTGCTAATCGAGGTGAGTGGTTAGATATCTCGGTTTCTGATACGGGAATGGGAATCCCTAAAGAAGCAGTCCCACGTATTTTTGAACGATTCTATCGTGTGGATAAAGCACGAAGTCGAAACACTGGTGGTACAGGCTTAGGATTAGCAATTGTTAAGCATATAGTAGAACTGCATGATGGAAAAATCCATGTGGATAGTGAAGTCGGGAAAGGAACAACATTTAAACTTTCCTTCCCGAAATAGTTTAAAAAGGAATCGAACACCATCGATTCCTTTTTTTGTTACTTGTCATCGCCAAATAGAAAAGGATCCTAGAAAAAAGCAACGAACGCCAGCCTTCACATTCGTATTGCATCGCTAAGTTTTCTAAACACTATAAAAAAATGGTAAAATAAAACTAATGATTATAACGAATACGAGGGAGTGCTGAACATGTCCACAAACAAGCTAGTTTTAATAGACGGAAATAGTATCGCCTACCGTGCCTTTTTTGCTTTGCCTTTATTGAACAATGATAAAGGGGTATATACCAATGCGGTTTATGGGTTTACGACGATGCTGCTACGAATTTTAGAAAACGAAAATCCAACCCATGTACTTGTAGCTTTTGATGCTGGAAAAACAACCTTTAGACATAAAACCTATAGTGAATATAAAGGCGGGAGACAAAAAACACCACCTGAGTTATCGGAGCAGTTTCCGCTCTTACGGGAGCTATTAGATGCATTTCATATTCCGTATTATCAATTAGAGAATTACGAAGCGGATGATATTATCGGAACGCTAGCGAAGCAAGGAGAAAAGGATAAATGGGATATCCGTGTTTTTTCTGGAGATAAGGACTTGTTACAACTAGTTTCTGATCAAGTCGAAGTACATGTAACGAGAAAAGGAATTAGTGAAGTAGATACATACACGCCATCCTTCTTATTAGAAAAAATGGAAATCACCCCTGAACAAGTCATTCATATGAAAGCTTTGATGGGAGACAATTCAGATAACATTCCGGGAGTACCAGGCGTTGGTCAAAAAACGGCTGTTAAGCTTCTGAAGGATTTTAAAACCGTTGAAGGTGTATATGATCACTTAGATGAAGTCAGTGGCAAAAAGCTAAAAGAAAAGCTAGAGATACATAAAGAGGATGCATTTATGAGTAAAGAGCTGGCAACCATCAATACTAGTACTCCTGTGAAGATTGATTTAAAGGATACTGCATATTCCGGCTATAAGGAGAAAGACGTCATCAACATCTTTAAGGAGCTTGGGTTTAATTCTTTGATGAACCGGATTGATGGAGAAGTAGCTCCAGAGGAAGAAAAGCAAAGTGAATTACCAGAATTAACATACAAAATTGTTCGTTCCTTAGAGGATGTGTCCTTTGCTGCTGAAGAGGCGATTATTGCAGAAATAATAGAAGAGAATTATCATTCAGCACCTATTCAAGGATTTGGACTCGTAAATGAAGATCGAAATATTTTCATTCCAACAGATGTTGCGTTAGCATCGGATACATTTAAGCAATGGGCGGAGGATGGATCATTCAAAAAAATCGTGCATGATTCCAAACAAACAAAAGTTAGTTTGTTGAATCACGGGATTGATATGGAAGGAATAGAGTTCGATTTAATGCTAGCTTCCTACCTATTAAACCCGTCAGAAACACAATTTGATATTCCATCCATAGGGCAACGGCTCGGAATGGGGATTGTGTCTATGGATGAAGAGGTGTACGGCAAAGGAGCAAAAAAGCATGTTCCAGAAGAGGACAAGCTAGCTGAGCATATTGTTCGTAAAACACATTTAATTTTTGAATTAAGAAATAAGGCAGAAGAAAAACTAAAAGAAAATGAACAGTGGAGCTTATTTAAGGAATTAGAAATGCCACTGGCCCTCATACTAGGAGAAATGGAGCACCAAGGAGTCCTCGTTAACGAAGACCGCTTAAAACAAATGGGGGAAGAATTAAAAGAGCGACTAGAAGAAATCGAAAAAGAGGTGCATGAATTAGCGGGAGAAACCTTTAATTTGAATTCTCCAAAGCAGCTTGGTCCCATTCTATTTGAAAAATTAGGATTACCAGTCATTAAGAAAACCAAAACAGGTTATTCAACGTCTGCAGATATTTTGGAACAGCTACAGGACAAACATGAAATCATTCCAAAGCTTTTAATGTACCGTCAGCTAGGAAAACTTCAATCTACCTACATTGAAGGGTTATTAAAAGTGATAGATAAGGATACAAAAAAGATTCATACTCGTTTTAATCAAGCTTTAGCACAAACGGGAAGATTAAGCTCTATAGAACCCAACCTGCAAAATATCCCGATTCGACTAGAAGAAGGGAAGAAAATTAGACAAGCTTTTGTACCGTCCAAAGAAGGCTGGATTTTGTTTGCAGCGGATTACTCACAAATTGAGCTTCGTGTTCTAGCACATATTGCAAAAGATGATAAGCTAATGGAAGCATTCCGTGAAGGGATGGATATTCATACTAGAACGGCAATGGATGTCTTCCACGTGGAAGCGGATGAAATTACAGATAATATGAGGCGACAAGCGAAAGCAGTTAACTTTGGAATTGTGTATGGAATCAGTGACTACGGATTATCTCAAAGCCTAGGGATTACTAGAAAAGAAGCGAAGAAATTTATTGACGCTTATTTGGATAGTTTCCCTGGAGTGCGTGATTATATGGAAACAATCGTTCAGGAAGCGAAGCAAACGGGCTATGTGAAGACTTTAATGAATAGAAGAAGGTATTTACCTGATATTACTAGCCGTAATTTTAATTTACGTAGCTTTGCGGAACGTACAGCGATGAATACACCAATTCAAGGATCAGCAGCAGATATCATTAAAATGGCAATGATTAATCTTCACCATCGCTTAGAAGAAGAAGGGTTAGAAGCGAAAATGCTATTACAGGTGCATGATGAATTGATTCTTGAAGCTCCAGAATCAGAATTAGAAACCTTGAAAAAAATCGTCCCTGAAGTAATGGAGAAAGCGGTTGAATTAGATGTACCATTACAAGTAGATTACGCATTTGGTAAGACTTGGTACGACGCGAAGTAATAGGAGAGAAGAGACATGCCAGAGTTACCTGAGGTTGAAACGATTAAGTCTACCTTAAACGAGCTCGTTCTAGGTAGGAAGATAAAAGATGTGGAAGTGTATTGGCCGAACATCATTAAATATCCTGAGGATACCTTTCAGTTTAAACATCTACTCCTTGGTCAAACGATTCATACTGTGAATCGTAAAGGAAAATTTCTTTTGTTTGAGCTAGATGATTATATTCTTGTTTCTCATCTTCGAATGGAAGGCAAGTACGGACTATTTTGATAAATCGGAACCCACTACGAAGCATACCCACGTTATTTTCCAATTCGAAGATGGAAAGCAGCTAAGGTATAACGATGTTCGAAAGTTTGGAACGATGCACTTATTCACGAAGGGACAAGAACTTCAAGAAAAGCCATTAAACCAGTTGGGACCAGACCCATTTGAGGATACATTCACATTCGATTACTTTTATGGAAAGGTCCATAAAAGCGAACGAAATATTAAAGCAATCCTTTTAGATCAGTCCGTAGTTGCTGGACTTGGTAACATATATGTAGACGAAACACTATTTAAAGCTGGAGTACTACCAACTAGGCGTGGTTCGGAATTAACGAAAACAAGAGGTGAAAAATATCCGGAATTTTGCGAAGGAAACACTGGAGCAGGCGGTTGCTCAAGGTGGAACTACGATTCGCTCCTATGTGAATTCCCAAGGTGTAATAGGGATGTTTCAGCAAGAACTTTTCGTTTACGGACAAGAAAACAAAGAATGCAAACAGTGCGGCTCCCCCATTGTGAAAACACGAGTGGCTGGAAGAGGAACACATATTTGTGTGAATTGCCAATCGTAATAGTGGGAATGACAGTAAAGGTGTGAAAGTATGGGAATAACAATTGGGCTTACAGGTGGGATTGCTAGTGGAAAAAGCACAGTGTCCAACATGTTAAGAGAAAAAGGAATTCCGATAGTAGATGCAGATAGGATTGCTCGACAAGTAGTAGAGCCGGGTGAAGAAGCCTATCAAAACGTTGTAGAAGCATTTGGAACAGATATACTGCAACAAGATAAGACACTGGATCGAAAGAAACTTGGAAATATTGTCTTTCAAGATGAAGAAAAACGAAATATATTGAATTCCATCGTACATCCAGCAGTTCGGAAACAAATGCTTGTGGAAAAAGATCAGTATTTAAATCAAGGGTACAAAGCTGTTGTTTTAGATATTCCGTTACTTTTTGAGAGTCATTTGACCGAGCTTGTCGACCACACTATTGTGGTATATGTAGATGAAACCACTCAGCTGGAAAGGCTAAAAGAACGTAACAAGCTCACAGATGAAGAAGCGATGCAACGAATTCAAGCACAGCTTCCTTTACAGAAAAAAGTAGATATGGCAGATGCAGTCATAGACAATAACGGAACGATAGAAACGACGAGGGAGCAAGTGAATCGAATGATCACCAAATGGAACCTCGTATAATATTTCCCGTGATTGGAACAGGTTCCCTTTTCATCATGAGTAATAGTCGGATAAAGCATTAGGACCTAACTCATAATAAAAAGGGAACTTCTAACACCATTATCCCAACATGACTCCATTCCCTCAAAAGTTTGTCTTGCAAAAACGGGGTAGAGCGTTTATACTTTTTTGCAGATTGATATGAGGTGTGCTTTATCAATCAAAGCATCATGGTCAATTAATGTGCCTTGGTGACTACTCAAAGGGTTAGGACCTCATTGGACTAACTTCCCCCTGTGGTAGTCATTTGCATCATTATTGGAATTTAAAACGTAAGGGGGAGTTACCATGGATACAATGGGAAGACACGTAATTGCGGAACTGTGGAACTGTAATACAGAAAAGCTTAATGATATAAACCTGATTGAGCAAGTGTTTGTTAACGCAGCTTTAAAAGCAGGTGCAGAAGTGAGAGAGGTTGCCTTTCACAAGTTTGCTCCATACGGTGTGAGTGGTGTTGTTATCATTTCAGAATCACATTTAACGATTCATAGCTTTCCTGAACATGGATACGCTAGTATTGATGTGTACACGTGCGGAGATATTATTGACCCGAATGTTGCAGCAGAGTTTATATCTGATTCTTTAGAAGCTAAAACATGTGAGAAAGTGGAAGTTCCAAGAGGAATGGGTCCTGTAACGGTTCAACAATTTAATGCACTATAATTTACACACTCTTGCCCATGGCAGGAGTGTTTTTTACTAGCTAAGGTGCTGACACCACAGACGTCTCAAGTTTTCTTTCGTTGATTACTGTTTCTAAATCAAAAACATGTTAAAATAAAGGAAAAGCATGAGGGGGCTGCAAATGAACGTCAAACAAGCCTATTCTAAATTTATTGATACACATACAGAAACAAACGAAAATCACTGGGATTCTAGTTTAAGAACCCATTATTTTAAAACAACAAAGGATAAAGCGTTTGAAGCAGTAGAAGCATTCTTTCAAAAGTCTCCGTCTTTTGAAATCGTTGCGGTGTCCAAAGAGCATGGAGAAGTGAGTGTGAATTACAAAAAAGGGAAAAAGGCGTTTGTAATTGCGACGATTATAATGGTAAAACCGTTCCGAACAGCTATTGATTTTTCCGTAACGACGGAGTCTATTTTGCCTATTGACTTTGGATTCGGACATAAGCTGATTTCTTTTATGTATAAAGAACTACAAAAAGATTTAATGGTAATAAATGAGTAGTACGATTTTACATAAGTTCGACCAGATAGTGGGGTAGAGAAGGATGAAATGTCCAAATTGTGATTATAAAAGTACAAAAGTGTTAGATTCACGCCCAATAGAAGAAGGGAAATCCATTCGCCGCCGAAGAGAATGTGAAGATTGCGCGTTCCGCTTTACGACCTTTGAACGAATAGAAGAAGTTCCTCTGATCGTTGTAAAAAAAGAAGGGACACGGGAGGAATTTAGTAGAGACAAATTGTTACGTGGACTTATTAAAGCGTGTGAAAAAAGACCTGTGGCAATCGAACAAATCGAAAAAATTACAGTAGAAGTAGAGAAAGAACTTCGAAATCGTGGCACCTCAGAAGTTCAAAGTAAAGAGATTGGTGAGATGGTAATGGACAGGCTATCGGATGTGGATGAGGTGGCGTATGTTCGCTTTGCTTCGGTTTATCGCCAATTTAAAGACATAAGTGTCTTTTTAGATGAGCTAAAAGAATTGATTCAAACAGATAAGAAAGAGTAGATTGCTGAGCCGCTTCGGCTCTTTTTCTTATGCGAATTAGTGCGAAAAGGAGAGGAATGAAAAAGATGCATATAGGGCAAATACTACCAATAGAAACATACAGCGTAACGGGACACGGAACACTCTCGACCGAACATTTGCAAGCCTTAACCCATCTATATCAACCACTAGTCGGTTTAGATGCTGTAGGGTTATATCTCACTCTTTCCAATGACCTTTCGATTTCTAATGATGAAGAGCAGGCGACACATCATGCATTGATGACTTATCTGGGTATGCCACTGGATCGAATTTATACGGCAAGATTGAGATTGGAAGCCATTGGACTATTAAGAACATGGAAGAACGAGGACATAGATGAATTAGCTTCTTACCAATATCAGATTCAACTTCCGTTTACTCCGCGAAATTTTTTAACAGACGGTGTATTGTCTCAATTACTAAGATATGAGATTGGGGAAGATAAATACGAGAAGCTAGAAGCAACATTTGAGCGTAGATATCCGGATACATCGATCACGGGAAATGAAGTAACGGTGAATTTTAAGGAAGTATTCGAAACTAGTGGGAAGTTAAGAGCAGATGTAGATGCGCCCTTATCTCAGAAGGAGAAGGTTGGGCCAAACATTACGGCTTCTAGTATGGATTTGAATTGGATTGAACACCTACTAAAGCAAAGAAAGCTACCTGTATCGGAAATTCTTACACCAGCAAATAAGACTAATTGAGCAGATGCTCGTTCTTTATGACTTGCCTACAACGGATATTGAGAATGCCCTTTTTTGGGCGATAACAGATGAAAACCGATTAGACCAAAAAGAATTTAAAAGTGCCTGTCATGATATCTTCCAGGCTAAACAGACTTCGAAGGTCAAGCTAGTTACCAAACAAGATGTTGAAACAATGGGAGACCAAAACCAAAAAACAGAAACCGATGTCGAAGCAGGATCAATTCGTTCGAATGCTAGAAGATATCTCACCGAAGCAATTGTTAGAGGACTTATCCGGTGGGAATGAGGCATCTGCACAAGATTTAAAAATCATTCGAGATGTGATGTCCCAGCAGGGGTTATCTGTTGGGGTGATGAATGTTTTGGTTCATTACGTATTATTAAAGACGGACATGAAACTTTCCAAAGCCTACCTAGAAAAAATTGCCAGTCATTGGGCGCGTAAAAATGTAAAAACAGTCCGACAAGCAATGGCACTCGCTAAATCAGAAAATAACAAATATCAAGAATGGAGTTCTCGTGCTCCGCAACGAAAAACGAGTAAACAAGAAGTATTGCCAGAATGGTTTAAACAACGTAAAGAAACCCCTACAGCTAAAGAAAAGAAACCGGCAGTGCAAGAAGAAACAGAAAAAGAGGATATCGCAGCATTGTTGCAGAATTACTCTAAAAATAAAAAAACAAATCAAATGGCTAATCCTAGAGATTAACTGCCACGATGATTAATGGTATAAGGATGATTGTATGGAACCTATACAAGCCTCACTAAAAAAATGGATGAAAGATAATGAATCCTTTCAAAAAAGATTCCAGGAAATGAAAAGAGAGACCATCTCCGATCCAGAAGTTCAAGCAGTTATGGAAAAAAATCCACAGCTTTCTGGTTCTGTTCTCGACCGGAATTTAATGCGTTTGTTCGAGTATAAGTCCCAATCGAAAAACTGCGAAGACTGTCCATCTCTTGACAAGTGTATCAATATTTTGAAGGGGTACACGCCCCAGGTACAAGTAGAAGGGGAGGATGTTCGTTTAACCTATGATCGTTGCTATCGAAAGGTGCAGGAAGACGAGCAAAAGGAGAAACAAACATTAATTCAAAGCTTGTATATGCCGAAGGATGTATTAGAGGCATCTATCGATAATTTGGATCACTCCGATTTGGAGCGCTCTAATGCGGTTCGAGAAATGGTTCAATATTTACAAGCGATTGGAACGAAACAAGCGGAGAAGGGATTATATTTTAGTGGTCCGTTCGGTGTAGGAAAAACTTATTTCCTTGGTGCGATTGCAAAAGAGCTAGCAGAACGAAGAATTGGGTCAATGTTAATTTACATGCCAGAATTTGTGAGAGAAATGAAATCCTCGTTAAAGGATGACTCTGTGAATCGAAAGATGGAGGAGTTTAAAAAGATTCCTGTATTAATGTTAGATGATATCGGATCTGAGTCGTTATCTGCGTGGTTCCGTGATGAAATTCTTGGATCAATTCTTCAATACCGTATGATGGAACGCTTACCTGTTTTCTTCACTTCTAATTACACGATGGATCAATTAGAAAAGCATTTAGCGACGTCTAATAGAGGCGAAACCGAACAATTAAAAGCCGGACGAATTATGGAACGTATTAAACAAGTGAGTAAAGAGGTACCTATCTTTGGTGAAAATAGACGAAATATATAAACTTGGCTATTCAGCCAAGTTTTTGTATGCTCTACTAGCAAATTCTAATAACTAGTTTTTGTTCGAAGGACATGTTTTATCATCCTCACCCATATAATGTAACAGTTTGATTGGTGAGGGTGATATGTTTGTTTGAGGTTTATTTTGAATTGGAAGAAGAAGCAAGAACATTTATTGAAAAGTACGGGGAATATGACAATCACGCCGAGCTCCAAAGGAAGTCTGATGAAAAGTGGGGGAATAAGGTTGTCATTTTTCACCCCCATGAGTTATATGCTACCGAGTATATAACAAAGGCCATTGCAGATGTTTTTATACAACATAGGGAGTCTAAATGGATGGAGCATACCGTACGGGATACGTATTATTTTCAGAACAAAGAAGAAGTACAACGAATTGTAGAATTGACGATGGCCATTGTAAACGGGACAGATGAAGATTTAAAGCTACCATCAGAGGTGATTCAACTTCACCCAGTCTTACATAAAGTAGTAAAACAAAATGTATTAGATAAAGAAATGATTCATTTTGATTCGATTGTAAAATTTCGTTTTAAAGATTATCATCAAGAACTAATTGAGATGGTCGGATTAGCAATCGATGAGTATAAACGAGAAGAGGAATACCAAGCCTTTATTCAATCTTTACGGGAATATATTTCTAAAAAGAAAGCGAAAATGGAGCATATTCATGTTGTACAAGGTCCTTATTTTACATTTTATCGAGAGAATGGCTCCAAACTTATGCGGGGAGAATTAAGTCAATATATCCGTAAAGAGCCACTGTTTATTGTTGGACTTGATGAAAACGAGTGGAATCTGACTCCACTTTTATCTTTATCTCCTAAGCGGATTACGGTTTATGGAGATGATCCATCTGATCCTAAGACCTTAACGGTATATAATGTGTTTCAGGAGCGAGTAACTGTAAAACCCCTGAAACATTTCCCGTTTCAGACTGCGCAAAAAAATATGCGAACTTGATTTTTTATGTTACTCTCGTTATAATACATTCGAAATGATATTTTCGACTATGTGAAAAATGTAAGGATGAGGACAAGATTATTAGGTTCGATGTCTCAAGAGAAGGAAGCCTTGGCTGGGAGCTTCCGGCAATCCACTAATGATTACCACCTCTGAACACTGTTGGTGAATACATATTGTTTTAGTAGCTAGCAGCGTTTCATCTGCGTTAAAGATGCTAATAAGCTGTTCTTAATGAACGGGAATTAGGGTGGAACCACGAGTTAATGCTCGTCCCTTTGTTACATTTTGTAGCATGGGACGAGCATTTTTATGTAGGAAGTGGTCATGTCGAATAGAAAGTAAGAATAAGGAGAGTGACAATAATGGCAGAAACTATTTCGATTCAGTTTCCAGATGGAGCGGAGAAGTCCTTTCCAGCAGGAACAACAGGGGAAGAGATTGCAGCATCCATTTCCCCAGGATTAAAAAAACAAGCATTAGCCGTAAAGGTAAATGGCACGCTATTTGATTTAAGACACCCCCTACAAGTAAGTGGCCCAATTGAGATTATTACGTATAAAAACGAAGATGGTATTGAAATTATGCGCCACTCAAGTGCGCACCTTATGGCACAAGCTATTAAACGTTTGTATGGGGATGTTCACTTTGGGGTAGGTCCTGTTATTGAGGATGGCTTCTACTACGATATGGATTTAGAAATTTCTTTAACGCCAGAGGACTTGCCAAAAATTGAAAAAGAAATGCAGAAAATCGTAGATGAGAACTTAGATATTGTACGTAAAGAGATTTCTCGTGAAGAGGCAAAAGCACAATTTGCAAATGATCCATTAAAGCAAGAGCTTATCGATGCGATCCCTGAAGGGGAAACTGTATCGATTTATGAGCAAGGAGAGTTTGCAGACCTTTGTCGCGGAATCCATGTTCCATCTACAAGCAAAATTAAAGTGTTTAAGCTGTTAAGCATTTCTGGAGCTTATTGGCGCGGGGATAGTAACAATCAAATGCTTCAACGTATTTACGGTACAGCTTTTGAGAAGAAAAGTCAGCTTGACGAGTATCTTCGCCTTCGCGAAGAAGCAAAAGAAAGAGATCACCGAAAACTTGGTAAGGAGCTTGAAATCTTCACAGTCTCTCAAAAAGTAGGACAAGGATTGCCATTATGGTTACCAAAAGGCGCAACAATCCGTCGTACGATCGAACGATATATTGTGGATTTAGAAGAAAGACTAGGCTATAATCACGTCTACACACCGGTACTTGGTAATGTAGAGCTTTATAAGACTAGTGGACACTGGGATCATTACAAGGATGATATGTTCCCGACGATGGAAATGGATAATGAAGATCTTGTCTTACGTCCAATGAACTGTCCACACCATATGATGGTGTACAAAAATCAGCTACACAGCTATCGTAACCTTCCAGTGCGTATCGCGGAGCTTGGAACCATGCACCGTCATGAAATGTCTGGAGCACTTGCAGGCTTGCAACGTGTTCGTGCCATGACATTAAATGATGCCCACATCTTTGCAAGACCAGATCAACTAAAAGATGAGTTTATCCGAGTAGTGGAGCTTGTCCAAGCAGTTTACAAAGATTTCGGAATAGATGATTATTACTTCCGTTTATCTTATCGTGATCCTGAGGATAAAGAGAAATATGTGGATAACGATGAAATGTGGGAAAAAGCACAAGCTATGCTGAAAGAAACGATGGAAGACATGAGCCTAGATTATGTGGAAGCTGAAGGAGAAGCGGCTTTTTATGGTCCAAAGCTAGATGTTCAAGTGAAGACAGCACTTGGTAAAGACGAAACATTATCTACCGTGCAACTAGACTTTCACTTACCAGAACGTTTTGAACTTACGTATATTGGAGAAGACGGAAAGGAACATCGTCCAGTTGTAATTCACCGTGGGGTAGTTTCAACTATGGAACGTTTCGTCGCTTTCCTAATTGAAGAATACAAGGGAGCATTCCCAACGTGGCTAGCACCAGTACAAGCAAGAATTATTCCAGTATCAGCAGATGTACACCTTGATTACGCGAAGAAAGTGGAAGAAAAACTTCGTTTCCAAGGGGTACGTGTGGAAGTGGATGAAAGAGATGAAAAAATCGGCTACAAAATTCGAGAAGCTCAAACGCAAAAAATTCCATACGCGCTTGTAGTTGGAGATAAAGAAATTGAAAATGATGCGGTAAATGTTCGAAAATATGGAGAGAAAGATTCTGAAACGATAGAGCTTCAATCGTTTATGACAAGAATAAAAGAAGAAATTGAGCAACGTAAACTATCCAAGAGAAAGTAGAGCTAGGATTCACACCTAATTTTTTCTTGCATACGATAGAGTTGTAAGGTATAATAAACACTAGTTGTCATTCATACGTATCATCTATTGACATGTTGATATAATGATGATATTATTTAACAGGCTAATTAAATATGATCTGAGACAAGTAGAGGCACCCGCTTCTCACCTGATTGACGCTTTTTAGTAGTTGGCAGGTTATACATTCCGATATTAATGGATAAGTGTGGGTGCAGTATGTACTCACACTTTTTTAAATACTATCCGCTCGGTTGAGGTAGTATCTGACGTTTGGAACTTGTCGATGAAGGGTCACATATCTTTTTCAAAATTCCATGGAGGTGGCTGATTATTAGCAAAGATATGAATGTTAATGAGAAGATTCGTGCACGCGAGGTTAGACTCATTGATTCTAATGGAGAACAACTTGGCGTGAAATCTCGTCAAGAAGCACTAGAAATTGCTCAAACGAGAAACTTGGATCTTGTATTAGTTGCTCCTAATGCAAAACCACCGGTATGTCGTATTATGGACTACGGAAAATACCGATTTGAGCAACAAAAGAAAGAAAAAGAAGCCCGTAAGAAACAAAAGATTATTAACGTTAAAGAGGTTCGTTTAAGTCCTGGTATCGAAGAGCATGACTTTAACACGAAACTAAAAAACGCAAGAAAGTTTCTTGAAAAAGGCGATAAAGTAAAAGCATCGATTCGTTTCCGCGGTCGTGCCATTACACACAAAGAGCTAGGCCAAAAGGTACTAGAACGTTTAGCAGAGGAATGTAAAGACATTTCCACTGTAGAACAAAAAGCAAAAATGGAAGGACGTAGCATGTTCTTAATGCTAGCTCCATTTAACGAAAAATAAACAATGGATCCACAATGCAAGTAGCAAGTAGATTTCGATAAAACTTCTCTTCTATTTCGCATGGGATACCTTCTATTTTTCGTACTGCTAAACATTACATTAAGGAGGAACTACTCATGCCAAAAATGAAAACTCATAAAGGTGCAGCAAAACGATTCAAAAGAACAGGCACAGGGAAATTAAAACGTTCCCATGCATATACAAGTCACATGTTCGCGAACAAATCACAAAAGCAAAAACGTAAACTTCGTAAAGGCGCTATCATGTCTGCTGGAGATTACAAACGTACTAAAGTTTTACTACCAAACAAATAAGATTAATTCGAGGATTCGTTTATATATAGGAGGGAATTAATATGCCACGAGTAAAAGGTGGAACTGTAACACGTAAACGTCGTAAACGTATATTAAAGCTTGCTAAAGGATACTACGGTTCTAAACATGCGCTATTTAAAACTGCAAAACAACAAGTAATTAAATCTGGTCAATATGCTTACCGTGACCGTAAACAAAAGAAACGTGATTTCCGTAAACTATGGATCGCACGTATTAACGCAGCTGCTCGTCTAAACGGACTTTCTTACAGCCGTTTAATGTTCGGATTAAAACAAGCTGGTATTGAAGTAAACCGTAAAATGCTTTCTGAGCTTGCAGTAAATGATGAAAAAGCATTTGCACAACTAGCTGAAAAAGCAAAAGCTGCTCTTAACTAAGACAGATAAAGCCATTCCTTTTGGGAATGGCTTTTTTTGAACAATTAAATGTTTCAATCTATATGTAAATTATATGAATTGTTAGGGAGAGGAACCTTATTTTGTACATAATTATTGGATATCTAACGCTTGTCAATGTTCTTACGTTTTCCATGATGGGTTATGACAAAGCACAGGCGCGTAAAGGAGAAAGAAGAACACCGGAGCGTACGATTTGGTTATGGACATGGGTTGGGGGCTCTCTAGGAGGCTTTGTTGGAATGGAGCTGTTTCGACATAAAACCAAACATGCTAGTTTTAAGTATGGTCTCCCTCTATTGGTAATCGTACATGTACTTGTCCTTTATTGGCTGGGAAGTAAACAATAAGTAATTTTTTATCTTAGTGTCATAAAGGCTCGTCTATTGTCATATCTATAAAGGAGACATCTATGAAGGAGGCTAACTATGGAGCTATTAGGTACCTACTTGATGGCCGTTGTTGAGAAGGGTGGGTTATTTGCTCCACTTTTATTCATTAGCTTTCACATCCTTAGACCTTTATTTTTTCTACCCGTCGCATTTATATGTATATCAGGAGGATTACTATTTGGTGCAGTTACAGGTTCCATCCTTTCCGTGATAGGTATAACGTTATCCAGTTATGTCTTTTATTACATGATTCAACGCATGCCGAAAACGTATCAACGTTTAGTGTATATGAAGAGTAAGATAATTGGAGAGCATACAAAGGTCACGACGTTACAAGTTGCTTTGCTAAGACTAATTCCGTTTGTTCATTTTCATCTTTTGTCTCTTTGTTTGCTAGAGATTTCCAGTAATGTAAAGGAGTACATGAGGGCTTCTTTCCTGTCCAACATTCCATTAGCGATCGCATATACGGCATTCGGCCAATGGATGTCCAACCTTTCTCCGGTGATGATGGTTGCGGCATTGTGTGTATTACTCCCGTGCATTTATCTTATCCGACGCAAGGAAATTATCATCAAATGGGAAGAGTTTTTTCCTGAAAAAAAGAAGAAAGAAAGACCTATTCCGTCAGCAAAACAATCTAAAATGCCAGGGTTCTTTTAGAATCCTGGCATTTATTTTTTAATAGCTTCTAACAATTTGTTTATCGGATATTTCCAATCGATTTCTGCATGTGGATAACGAATAAGCAATTCTTCTTCTAGAAAATACAAATCATTTCTTTCTAAGCCTTTTAGGTGCTGCGGATCTTTAACGAATACGCTAATACGGACAACATCAAAAGACTCTTCGGTCGCTCCGATATATTTTTCTCCTTCAAACACAATCCCTTTATACGTCATCAATAGGTTTTTCTTTTCATCTCTCGGATCGTCTACATAATAAAAATGCTTCATTTTTTTAGCTCTTTCTAGTTTGCGAATTGGGCTTGTTACGTACTCGTACGCGGTGTGCACAATGATAGCTAATGCAATAAGGATTAATATTCGGAATAAGATAACAGTCATCTCTCTATCTCCCTACTCATATAGAGTCCTTTTGGTAGTATGCTTTACGGATGAAACCATATATAAGTTTCACTTTTTTTAAAAAGAACATGATATAATCGAAAAAATGGAGGGATATTGATGAATTGGGAAAAACTTTTTGAGATGCAACGAGAATTAGATCATCATATTGAAACGAAGCATGGACTAGATAAGAAGGACTTATTTGAAAGAAAGATTCTTGCTTTGTTTGTGGAAGTAGGAGAATTAGCGAATGAAACGAGATGCTTCAAATTTTGGAGTACAAAGGCTCCTAGTGAACGCGAAGTCATTTTAGAAGAATACGTGGATGGGGTACACTTTATCTTATCGCTTGGATTAAACAAAGGCTTTACCTACCAATCCGATTGGAAACGGAATAAGGATACCTCGGAGCTTACTAGTCTATTTAATCGCGTTTTTGAAGTGATTACTATGTTCAAAAACAGTCCAACTGTGGAGCATTATCGTCTACTGTTTGATTCTTATTTAGATGTTGGTGCCTATCTTGGCTTCGATGAAGAAGCTACCTACCAAGCTTATGTATCTAAAAACGAAATTAATCACTCTCGTCAAAATAATGGATATTAGTATATGTTTTGAGAAAAACTGTAGCAAGCAGTATACTTAATAGGTACGTAACAGAAAGGGAGGTCACATACATATGGTACAGCTTAATGAAAAACTAAAGATGTTAAAAGAATTAACAGACGCTAGAGCTATTCCAGGAAACGAAAAAGAAGCAAGAGATGTGATGAAACGATACATCACTCCGTATTCAGACGAAGTGTACACAGATAATTTAGGAAGTCTGATTGCGAAAAAGGTTGGGAAAGAGGACGGCCCGAAAATCATGGTCGCTGGCCACTTAGATGAAATTGGCTTCATGGTGACTCGAATTGATGATAAAGGATTTCTTTATTTCCAAACGACTGGTGGCTGGTGGAGCCAAGTCATGCTAGCACAACGTGTAACCATTTTAACAAGTAAAGGGGATGTCACTGGTGTTATTGGATCGAAGCCTCCACATATCTTGTCTCCGGAAGCGAGAAAGAAGCCAGTAGATATTAAAGATATGTTCGTAGATATCGGTGCTTCTAGTAAAGAAGAAGCGATGGAGTTCGGTGTGAAACCAGGTGATTCAATCGTTCCTTATTTTGAATTTACACAAATGAAAAATAAAAAGCTTTTATTAGCGAAGGCTTGGGATAATCGCATTGGATTAGCGATTGCCATCGAAGTGCTAAAACGATTAAAAGGCGAAGATCATCCTAACGTTGTTTACGGTGTAGGAACGGTTCAAGAAGAGGTAGGGACTCGTGGAGCTAAAACATCTGCACAAGCCATTCAACCAGATATCGGCTTTGCTGTCGATGTAGGAATTGCAGGAGATACGCCTGGTATTTCGGATAAAGATGCAGACAGCAAGCTAGGAGATGGCCCACAGATCGTCTTGTACGATGCTACAATGATCTCTCATAAAGGCTTACGTGATTATGTGATTGATACAGCAGACCAACACAACATTTCGTATCAATATACGTCTCTGCCAGGTGGTGGAACGGATTCAGGTCCAATTCATTTAACTGCAAATGGGGTTCCAGCACTATCTATTACGATTGCTACACGTTACATTCATACCCATGCTTCTATTTTGCATGAGGATGATTTTGAAAATACAGTGAAGCTTTTAGTAGAAGTAATAAAAGGATTAGATAAGGACAAAGTAAAAGAAATAACGTTCGGATAAACGAAGAAGAACGTGAGAAATCCTCTCACGTTCTTCTTTATTATACAAGTGCACTCGAACCAAGCACTTTTTTCACGTAATTTTGTGTTTCCACGAATGGTGGAATTCCGTTATATTTATCAACATTACCAGGTCCCGCGTTGTAAGCAGCAACTGCTAATGTGGTGTTTCCATTATATTTATCTAACATTTGTCTTATATATTTCGTACCACCCATGATATTTTCTTCGGGATCAAAGGGGTTATTCACTCCGAGCCCTCTCGCAGTTGCAGGCATTAGCTGCATCAGTCCTTGAGCACCAGCGTGACTCACGGCATTAGCATTAAAATTAGATTCGGTTTTAATCACAGATTTTATTAGCTCTTTATCGACTCCGTATTTTTCTGCAGCCTTATCAATAATAGCTTCTAGATCCTTAGGAGCAGAAACAGATTGGAATTGAAGTTGTTGCATCATTGGCTGCAGGGAAGAGAATGAATAAACCGGAAAGCTGCTCGCTTCACGAAATAAGCTATTCGTAGAAGAACTGCCTGTGTAAGATGAGGACAACTGAGATAGCTGCATTTGTAGCATTTTTTGAAAAGCACTTTCAAACGAAGCAGAACTCGAAGATGTAGAGCTGCTAGACGGGTTCAATAGTGACATGGCTTGTAGTTGGATTAAACTTTGCATCGATTTAACGTCCATTTCATATCCCCAATTCGGTCATAGATTATCTCTTTCATTTTAGTCTACCTTTATTCGTTTAGCAATAGCTAAATATTGATAAATCTATCTAGAAAAGGGCAAATGAAAGAGAAGCACGTGACGTGCTTCTCCAACTCTCGTTCTAATGTGTTTGTTTAACGCCTTGAACGAGGGCTTCTAACATTTCTTGGCGATCTTGTTCATTGGATTGTTGCCAAATTAGCTCGAACAACACGCCTAACCCTGGAAGCATTTTTTCTTCACCACTTTGGATAGCATCTACAATTGTTGCTTCCATTTGTTGTTCGTTGTTATCCGAAATGTTTGCTAGAATCGCTTTTCTCAAATTTAAATCCATGGTTCCACCTCTTTATTTAAGTTATAAGCCTAGTTTGACCTCCATGAAATAAAATATGTATGATAAGGAAAGAATAAAAGAAGAATATGCGAGGATGAAGTGGACATTGATTACATCAATTCAAAATACGAAAGTAAAGCAATGGAGTAAAATGAAAAAGAAAAAGGAACGAACGGAAACAGGTATGTTTCTTGTAGAAGGCTTTCATTTAGTACAAGAAGCTGTTCAAAGTGAATGGACTGTCGAAGAAATCATTGTCCAGGATGGAGTCGAAATCCCAAACTGGGCAAGGGTCTATCAAATACACGATGTGACCGACAATGTCTTTCAGCATATTGCAGATACGAAAACTCCGCAAGGAATCGCTGCTGTGGTTCATCAGAGGCAAGCTAACCAACTGAACGGAAACAAGCTTTTACTCATGGACGCGGTTCAGGACCCTGGCAATCTTGGAACAATCATTCGCACAGCAGATGCTGCTGGCTTTGACGGAATAGTCCTAGGGGAAGGGACTGTCGATTTGTTTAATGATAAAGTAGTTCGAGCTACTCAAGGTTCGATATTTCATGTACCAATCGTTCAACAAGACTTGCCAACTAAGATTAAAGAGCTTCAAGAAGCGGGATATCAAGTATGGGCATCGACGTTAGAAGAATCTGTTACCTATACAGAGCTACAACCACCAAAGAGGATCGCTTTAATTGTTGGAAACGAAGGGGCTGGAATTTCTTCTACCATTGTAGAGTTAGCAGATGAAAAAGTGAGAATTCCTATTTATGGACAAGCGGAGTCATTAAATGTTAGTGTCGCGACGGGTGTTTTACTGTACTATTTAGCTACACGGTAAAGATTTTAGGAAAATGTTTGCAACAACTGACAAGTTTTCATATAATATGTGGTAATTACTAATTTTCATAAAAAGCGTTGAAGGATTACAGTATATAATTGCTATCTTCGATTAAAGGGATGAAATACCATAGACTGAAAGTATTTCAATCGATGCAATTGTAGAATTTCACTCTGGAGCTGACATTTGGACCTTGCTTATGCAAGTAAAGGTGTTCCGGTTTTCCCAACCGTTATCAAAACTCAAGTGGGCATACACGTATGCCAACAAGGGTGGTACCGCGATTATAATCTCGTCCCTTTTTATAGGGAGGAGATTTTTTTATGTTCTTTACTAGCAATCCCGGTATAACAAAAATGCTTGAAAAGATGAGGAGGTTCCCATATGAAGGAACGGTTAGAAGAGCTAAAAGTTGAAGCTCTAGAAAAAGTATCCAGTAGTAATACGCTGAAGGATCTTCAAGACATCCGTGTAGCGTACCTTGGAAAGAAAGGTCCCATTACGGAAGTATTAAGAGGAATGGGGAAGTTATCACAAGAAGAACGACCTGTTATTGGTGAGCTAGCAAACAAAGTACGAGAAGCGATTTCCGATGCACTTGATGAAAAGAAAGAAAAGCTAGAAGCGGAAGAACTGGAAAAAAAACTAGCGGAGGAAAGTCTTGATGTCACACTCCCAGGAAGACCAGTGCAAGTTGGTGGACCGCACTTGCTTACGAGCATAGTGGAAGAGATTGAAGACTTATTTATCGGAATGGGCTTTGAAATTAAAGAAGGCCCTGAAGTAGAAACCGATTACTATAATTTCGAAGCATTGAATTTGCCAAAAGGACACCCAGCACGAGATATGCAGGATTCCTTTTACATTACAGAGGAACTATTACTTCGCACACATACTTCTCCTGTTCAAGCTCGTACGATGGGGGAATATGAAGGATCCAAGCCTGTAAAAATGATTTGTCCAGGAAAAGTGTACCGAAGAGATACAGACGATGCGACGCACTCGCACCAGTTTACTCAAATCGAAGGACTTTATGTGGACAAAAACGTCCGTATGAGTGATCTAAAGGGTGTCCTAAATCGCTTTGCTAAGCATATGTTTGGAGAAGATCGTGAAATCCGTTTGCGCCCAAGCTTTTTCCCGTTTACAGAGCCGTCTGTAGAAATGGACATTTCCTGTAAGGTTTGTAACGGGAAAGGCTGCTCCGTATGTAAAGGAACGGGTTGGATTGAAATCCTAGGTGGTGGAATGGTGCATCCACGTGTACTAGAAATGGCTGGTTATGATCCAAAGGTGTACAACGGTTTCGCTTTCGGGATGGGACCAGAGCGTATCGCCATGTTGAAATACGGGGTCGATGATATTCGTCATTTCTATATGAACGATGTTCGATTTTTAAAACAATATCATAAGGTGTAAAAGGAGGGGAAAGCATGTTTGTTTCCTTGAATTGGTTGAAAAATTATGTAGATATAGACGGCATTTCACCAGATGAATTAGCAGAAAAGATTACAAAGTCTGGAATCGAAGTAGAAGGTATTGAGTATGTTGCGGAGAAAAGCACCAATGTCGTAATCGGCTATGTAGAATCATGTGAAAAGCATCCAAATGCGGATAAGCTAAACCTTTGCCAGGTAAATGTAGGGAATGAAGTATTACAAATCGTTTGTGGAGCTCCTAACGTGGCCCATGGACAAAAGGTTGCAGTTGCTAAACCAGGAGCTGTATTACCAGGAAACTTCAAAATTAAAAAAGCGAAGCTCCGAGGCGTGGAATCTAATGGAATGATTTGTTCCTTGCAAGAGCTCGGAGTCGACGAAAAATTTGTACCAAAAGACATAGCAGATGGGATTTTTGTCTTCCCGGATCATGTTGAAGTTGGGGCAGATGCGACAAAAGAACTTAATTTAAATGATGCGATTTTAGAATTAGGACTTACACCAAACCGTTCCGATGCTTTAAGCATGCTAGGGGTAGCATATGAGGTAGCGGCGATTCTGGATTTACCGATTAAACTACCAGACGTAGAGGTGAATCCATCTGATGGGAAAGCAAGTGATAAGGTATCTGTCCTAGTGGAAGCTCAAGATTTAAATCCTTATTATGGAGCGTTTGTTATTGAAAATATTGAAGTTGGTCCATCCCCATTATGGATGAAAAATTATTTGATTGCGGCAGGGATTCGACCAATCAATAATGTAGTCGATATTACAAACTATGTTTTACTAGAGTATGGCCAACCGTTACATGCATTTGATTACGACCAATTTGGTTCTAATGAAGTGGTAGTACGACGAGCAAAGGATGGAGAAGTCATCCAAACGTTAGATGAACAAGAAAGAAAATTATCAACTGATCATTTAGTGATTACAAATGGAAAAGATCCAGTAGCACTAGCCGGTGTAATGGGTGGAGCGAATTCAGAAGTTTCGGATCAAACGAAAACCGTTTTACTAGAGGCAGCCTATTTTAGTCCAGCTGCGGTTCGTACCTCGTCTAAAGACCATGGTCTTCGTAGTGAATCTAGTGCCCGATTTGAAAAAGGAGTCGATCCGAACCGTGTTCAATTAGCTGGACTTCGAGCGTGTCAATTACTCAGCCAATATGCAAACGGAACCGTTTTAAGCGGGGTTGTCGAGCATGACCAATTGGGTAAACAGGAAAAAACGGTGAAAATGAATGTATCCAAAGTGAATGATCGCCTTGGAACAACGATCTCGAATGAGGAAGCGGCAGATATATTACGTAAGCTCCGGTTTGAATTCCAAGCGGATGGAGAGAATTTCACCGTATCTATTCCTACTCGTAGGCAAGACATTACGATTTTTGAGGACATGGTGGAAGAAATCGCTCGGATTTATGGCTATGATCGTTTGCCTTATACGTTGCCACAAGGTGCTTCTCAAGCAGGTGGTTTAACGAACTATCAGCTTCTAAAACGAGAAGTGAAGAGATTTTTGGAAGGGGTCGGGTTGTCTGAAACGATCACATACTCTTTAACTAGCGATGAAAGAGCCAACATGCTAGTAAGTCCAGAAATTAAAGAAGTTTCTGTTCGACCTGTTCGCCTAGCGATGCCTATGAGTGAAGACCATAGTACACTGCGATTAAGTATTCTTCCAGAGCTATTGGCTTCCCTTGGCTACAATGTAGCGAGAAAGCAACAAAACCTAGCTTATTATGAAGTAGGCACGGTCTTTGCTTCACAGGAAGAAGAAACAACAAAGCAGCCGGATGAACGCTTACGTGTAGCTGGAGCTTTAACGGGAACATGGTTAGAACAGCCATGGCAGCAAGAGAGAAAAGAAGTAGATTTTTATTTGGTTAAAGGAATTGTAGAAGGGTTGCTTTCTAAGCTTTCCGTAACCGCTCATGTTGTACAAACAAAATTGGACGGCTTGCACCCAGGTCGAACCGCACAGCTTTTTGTTGGGGAAACGTCTATTGGCTTTATTGGTCAACTACACCCCACTCTTCAAAAAGCGTTTGGTTTAAAAGATACGTATGTGTTTGATTTAGACCTTGAATTCTTATTCCGTGTTCATGAGGATGAACCAAGCTTTGAGAAAATTCCGCGCTTCCCATCTGTCTCTAGAGATATTGCGCTTGTCGTGGAGGAAAATATTCAAGCTGGTAAAGTTCAAGCGACGATTGAAGAAGTAGGAGGACCACTCCTTCAAGACGTGCAAGTCTTTGATGTGTATCAAGGGGAGCATCTAGCAAAAGGTAAAAAATCCATTGCGTTTAATCTCCTTTATCTTGACCCAGAAAGAACGCTTACCGATGAGGAAGTAGAGGAATCGTATCAAGCGATTCTTGAAGCGGTTAAAGATAAACATCAAGCAGAATTACGAGGGTAAATTAACAAAAGATCCGAACTATAATTCGATAATTGATTCGAATTTAGTTCGGATTTTTTGATTATTTATTACCAGAACCGCTGATATCCCATTGTTAATCGCTGATAAAAAATTGTTCGCTGATATACTGAAAAAAACGCTGATCATGTTTTAGTACAGTTTCTATTCAAAGTATAGGTTTGAACGAAATAAACATTTAGTACTTCATCGCCTTTTGTGTATTCGCAAAATGCATTTTAGCGTATCTCGCTAGTTCTTGTTTTCCATGCTTCTTCAATATTGTGGCTGCGACTTGATCCACTTTTTTTGAAGCACCTTTTGGTAAGGAGATACCTAATTGGTCGGACAATTTATCCATTTCTTTAACAAAGCTAGCTCTTGCAATAATGGAGCCAGCTGCAACTGCGATTGAGAAACTCTCCGCTTTCGTCATGAAATACACCTTCTCTTGAAGCTTCTCTTTTTCTGAGCGTAAATGATTTTGATAAAAATGTGGCTCCGAAAATTGGTCAATTAAGATGCCCTTTGGCTGTTCAGGTGCAATCTTCTTTAACAGCTTATTAATAGCGGTATGATGCAGCATTGTTTTCATTTTACCTTGGGACCATCCGTTTAATTGGACTTGATTATATTTTTCATTATGTAAAATAACTAAGGAATAAGGTAATTTCATACGGACAAGGTCCTTAGCAATCACGGTGATTTTTTCATCATTCAAATTTTTGGAATCCTGAACGCCGAGCTCTTTAAGAAGCGGAATTTGTTCTTTTGTAACGTACGCCGCCGCGACCGTAATCGGGCCAAAATAATCTCCCGTTCCTGCTTCGTCTGATCCGATATGGGAAGAGGTGAATAACGAACTCGGTGGTGCATAATCATGTGTAGGCTTTTTAGAGGTTGTTGCCGATTTTGCTCCTACATCTGGTGTCCCCCATTTTGCTGCTTCTTCCTCCGCCGCTTTTCCTTGAAACAATACTTTGCCAGATTTATAAGCCGTAATGGAACTATTTCCTGTTTTAGCAGCGAATATCGCCCCTGTAGGTGCTTCTTTTAAGTTGGATTGGTAATGGGCTTCTAGCTCCTTTATTTTTTCTGCCGATAACTTTAACACAACGTGTGACATCTAATCTCTCCATTTCGTAAGGTAGCATTATTATAACAAAGAATATTCCTGCTAGAATAGTTTCCTAAATGATAGTCTTCATGTTAATATAAATGATAGGGTTTTATACGAAAGTAGGAAAATAATGGAGAAAAATGGGGAATTAGCGATAAGAAATAAAGGTCGCTAGTATGATTTTTCTTCTTTTATCCTACGATTTACATAAACGTGTTGTTAGTTTTCATAGAAATGAGGGGGAATCCTAATGTCCCAGTCAGATAAAACTCGTACTACTGTTGATATACATAACCGTTCTTATACCATTGTTGGGGAGGAGCCTGCCCATCATGTTCGTATGGTTGCAAGTCTAGTAGATCAAAAAATGCGTGAAATTCATGCAGCCAACAATAAATTAGATACAACTAGTTTAGCAGTTTTAACTGCTGTTAATACCATGAATGATTATTTAAAGTTGAAAGAGGACTATGCCGAACTTCTAGGTTCAATAAAAAAGAAAGAGGAATAGAAATCTAATGATGGATATATTGCTTTTGGGAATACTTATATTAGGAATTTTTGTAGGGTTGAGGAGAGGCTTTATTCTTCAGCTTTTACACGTATTGGGATTTATCATTTCATTTATTATCGCTGTTTTGTATTATGATGAGCTATCGCCAAAGCTAACTTTATGGATTCCTTATCCGGAATTACCTACTGATTCTACATGGGCAATTTTTTTGGACTCATTACCGCTAGAAAACGCCTTTTATAATGCAGTATCGTTTGCGATTTTGTTTTTTGGATCAAAAATCGTTCTTCAAATTGTAGCAAATATGTTAGACTTTGTCGCATCTTTACCAATATTAAATACATTAAATGGATGGTTAGGTGCTGTACTCGGTTTTATAGAAACGTATGTGCTATTATTTGTCCTGCTCTATATTGCAGCGCTTGTACCAATTGATTTTGTCCAAAAATCCATTGCTGACTCTGGGATAGCTACGTTTATGATTGAACACACCCCGATTCTTTCCAAGCAAATTGAAACACTTTGGTTTGAGCATGTAGCTGGTATGTTTTCAACTAAATAAGTAGGGTGGAGCGTATGTAATCAACCCTGTTTAACCCTTGCAGAACGTTATATGCAAGGGTTTTTATTGGAAGGAATGAAGTGTAAGTGAGGAGGAATACCATGTCGATAGATAAAAAAGATGTCATCCGTTTATTGGAGACCATTGCCATCTACTTAGAGCTTAAAGGAGAAAACACATTCAAGGTTTCTGCCTATCGAAAAGCAGCCCAAGCACTGGAAACCGATGATCGTTCTTTATCAGAAATTGAGGACTTTACCAAAATAAATGGTATAGGGAAGGGGACGTCTTCCGTCATTTCGGAATATGTGGAAAATGGTGAATCCGAAACCTTAGCTGCGTTAGAAAAAGAAGTTCCAAATGGATTAATACCGCTCTTAGACGTACCAGGACTTGGTGGAAAAAAATTAGCGAAGCTGTATCAAGAACTAGGCGTTGTTGATGCTAACTCACTCGTAGAAGCTTGTGAGAATGGATCTGTTGAAGGGCTCAGTGGTTTCGGGAAAAAGTCTGCAGAAAAAATTGCAAAAGCCATTAAAGAAAGAACGAATCGTCCAGAGAGATTGCCGATTGCCTTTATGCTTCCTATAGCTGAACGAATTGAGCAGTATTTAGCTAAATTAGAAGGAGTAGAGCGCTTTTCACGAGCAGGAAGCATCCGGCGTTTGAGTGAGACGGTTAAAGATATAGACTTCATTATTGCAACAACGAATCCTACACAAGTAAAAGAAGCATTGCTAAACATTGACCAAACGATTGATGTGGTTGCATCTGGCGAGACGAAGGTATCCATCGTCTTGGACGAAGGGTATCACGTAAATGTAGACTTTCGTATGGTAGAGCCGCAAGAGTTTATTACTACACTGCACCATTTTACAGGCTCAAAAGACCACAATGTGGCCATGCGGCAGTTAGCAAAGCAGTATAACCAAAAAATTAATGAATACGGTGTAGAAAACACAGAAACGAGCGAAGTGCTTACCTTTGAAAGTGAAAAGACATTCTTTCAACATTTTGGACTTCCCTATATTCCACCTGAAATGAGAGAAAATATGGGGGAAGTGGATATAAACAAAGCCATCGAAGTCGTGAGCAAAGAAGATATTCGAGGGGATCTCCACATGCATACGACATGGAGTGATGGTGCTCAATCTGTGGAAGAAATGGTTCAATCCGCTCGAGAGATAGGCTATGAATTTATTGCTATAACCGATCACTCCAAATTTTTACGTGTTGCCAATGGTTTAGATGAAGCTAGACTGAGAAAACAACGAGAAGAAATTCATCGACTAAATGAAAAATATTCGGATATTCACATTTTTGCTGGGGTAGAAATGGATATTTTACCAGATGGTACGTTGGACTTTTCGGATGACTTCTTACGTGAATTAGATTATGTCATTGGTGCTATTCATTCCAGCTTTAATCAATCAGAAGAGCAGATTATGAACAGATTGCGTACCGCTATAGAAAATCCATATGTGAACGTAATTGCGCATCCTACCGGTCGCGTAATTGGCAGAAGGCCAGGCTATGCCGCAAATGTAGAAGCCCTAATTAAAGGTGCAGCAGAAACAGGAACGGTTTTAGAGTTGAATGCAAACCCAAACCGATTTGATTTATCTGCGGAATGGGTGAAACGAGCCCAAGAAGCCGGTGTTCACATTGCGATTAATACGGATGCACATAACTATCGAACATTAAAGTTTATGGAACTTGGAGTTGGGGTAGCTCGTAAAGGGTGGTTAAGAAAAGAAAATGTTATCAATACTTGGAAGAAAGAAGACTTAATGAAATTTTTTTCAAGACATAGATAGAAGGTGAATCAAATGAACGAACGAATCTTTAAGGTGCTGGAATTTGAACGAATCGTCCAGCTGCTTCAAGAGCAAGCTGCTTCCGGACTTGGTAAAGAAAAAGCAAGCAAATTAAAGCCTTTAGATACATTGGAAGAAGTGAATGAGCTACAAGCTCAGACGGATGAGGCGGCACATGTTATCCGTTTATTTGGAAATGTGCCACTCGGTGGTATTTTCGATATTAGACCACATGTAAAACGTTCACAAATTGGGGGTGCACTCAGTGCCAAAGAATGCTTAGATATTGCAAGCACGATTTATGGCAGTAAACAACTGAAACGTTTCATAGAAGATATAGAAGAGCCGGAGCTCCCTATCTTACGAGATTTAACGGATCAAATCGTACCTCTCAATCAACTAGAGCGGGAAATTAAAAGTTGTATTGATGACAATGGACACGTTATGGACGGAGCTTCAGAAAAATTGCGGACCATTCGCTCGAAAATTAGAACAAATGAGAGTAGAGTCCGAGATAAGCTAGAGTCCTATACAAGAACGAAGTCCAAAATGTTGTCAGACGCCATTATTACAATTCGAAACGAACGGTATGTACTCCCCGTTAAACAAGAATATAGAGGCTCTATCGGTGGAATCGTGCACGACCAATCTGCCTCTGGAGCGACTTTATTCATGGAACCACAGGCGGTGGTGGAGCTGAATAATCAATTACAAGAAGCAAAGGTTCAAGAAAAAACAGAAATCGATCGGATTTTAAGAGAATTATCTGCGCTTGTGGCAGAAGATGCAACGATTCTTTTACAGGTTGTAGAAGTACTAGCTGTTATCGACTTTATGTTTGCTCGCGCGAAGCTTGGTAATCAAATGAAGGCTGCAAGACCAACGATGAATGATAGAGGAATAATTAAGATGAAGCAAGCACGTCATCCTCTATTACCGATGGACGAAGTAGTAGCGAATGATGTAGAAATCGGTGAAAGTTATCGGGCAATCGTGATTACAGGGCCAAATACAGGTGGGAAAACCGTCACATTAAAAATGATTGGTTTATGTACATTGATGGCACAATCAGGGCTACAAGTTCCTGCATTAGATGGCTGTGAAATGGCTGTATTTTCAAATGTGTTTGCCGATATTGGAGATGAGCAGTCCATTGAACAAAGCTTAAGTACCTTTTCCTCCCATATGACGAACATTGTTCGCATTTTGCATGAGCTAGATGAACGATCCCTCGTTCTATTTGACGAGCTCGGTGCAGGGACAGATCCCCAAGAAGGTGCAGCTTTAGCCATGGCAATTTTAGATGAAGTGGTACAGAAAAATGCGAGAATTATTGCGACGACTCACTATCCAGAGCTGAAAGCCTATGGGTATAACCGAGAAGGAGTAGTGAATGCTTCTGTCGAATTTGATATTGAGACATTGAGTCCCACTTACCGATTACTGATTGGAGTTCCAGGTCGAAGTAATGCATTTGAAATTTCTCGTAGACTAGGCTTACAAGAGAGGATTATTACATCTGCTCAAAGTCATATTGGAACCGATTCTCGAAGTGTAGAAAATATGATCGCTTCCCTGGAAGCGTCCAGAAGAGGCGCCGAGCAAGATTACGAAGAAGCCATGGAGCTTTTAAGAGAAGCGGAGCAGCTTCGAGAAGAGCTTGAGCAGCAATGGAGCCAATTTGAAGCAAAAAAAGAACAGTTATATCGAAAAGCAGAGGAAAAAGCGGAAAAAGCTATTGAAAAAGCAAAAGAAGAGGCGGAGGAAATTGTAAAAGAGCTTAGAAGTAAACGAAACCAAGCTGCACTCAAGGAGCATGAGTGGATTGAAGCGAGAAAGCTGTTTGAGGATGCGCAGCCAAAGCTTGCGAAGGAAAAAGGAAAACAAGTGAAGCCCAAGCAAGAGAACCGAGCCTTACAACCAGGTGATGAGGTGACTTTGTTAACCTTAAACCAACAAGGAACGATTTTAAATAAGATAAATGATCATGAATATCAAGTACAGGTCGGAATCATGAAAGTGAAGGCAAAACGAAATGAACTAAAATTTGTTAAAGGTAAAGAGCCACTAATAGAAAAACCAATGGCTACTATTAAAGGCTCTAACTATCATGTGAAACCAGAGCTTGATTTACGAGGAGAACGGTTTGAGGATGCTTTACATCAATTAGAAAAATATGTAGATGATGCACTTCTAGCTAATTATCCTCGTGTGTCCATAATCCATGGGAAGGGGACTGGAGCATTGCGCAAAGGCGTTCAGGAGTTTGCAAAACGACATCCACAAATTACGAGTTACCGAGATGGTGGGATGAATGAAGGCGGAAGCGGTGCAACGATTTTAGAGTTTAAATAGACCATTGGTCTTAAAAAATGGGGTGTAAAAATGAATGGGTTTTGGGAGAATACGTTTATAGATACCGCCGCAAGATATAGCGTCGCGATTTTATGTTTGATTGTGTTTTTAGCGATTTTCGAACTTGTCACGTCATATAAAAATTGGGAAGAAATAAAAAAAGGAAATTTTTCTGTAGCGATGGCAACAGGTGGGAAGATTTTTGGGATTGCTAATATTTTTCGTTATTCGATTGAACATAACGATACGCTATTAGAAAGTATGATGTGGGGCGTTTTCGGTTTTGTATTACTACTCACTGGGTATTTTATTTTTGAATTCCTCACCCCAACTTATAAAATTGATAAAGAAATAGAAAATGATAATCGAGCAGTTGGTTTTATTTCCATGGTAATATCTGTTGGATTGTCGTTCGTAATAGGTGCGAGTATCGGGTAGAGGAGAGGAAAGCATGGAAACATTGGCAAAGGTTTTAGGGGTCATCTCCGTCCTTTTTATTGTTGTAGGTATTATTTATTTAATGAAATTTGCTTAAGAAAACAATCTTCTCATAGGTTGAGCGTTTTAGGGGAATATGATAGTGAAGCAAAAATGTAGAAAGTTGCAAAACCCTCGTGCTATACTCAACACATAGTTAAGAAATTGGTAATAATGAGGAGGAATATAAATGGCAATTGTAAAAGCATCCGATGCTACTTTTAATGAGGAAACTGGTCAAGGATTAGTATTAGCTGATTTCTGGGCAACTTGGTGTGGCCCTTGTAAAATGATTGCACCTGTATTGGAAGAAATCGATGGAGAGATGAACGATAAATTAAAAATCGTGAAACTTGATGTAGATGAAAACCAAGAAACAGCTAGTAAATTTGGAGTAATGAGTATTCCAACATTGCTTCTTTTCAAAGATGGAGAAGTAGTAGACCAAGTCGTTGGTTACCAACCAAAAGAAGCACTAGAAGAACTTATCAACAAACACGCATAAGTTTAAACGTTGCGTCATATATCCAAATAGTCCCTTGTTGCTCTATATGCAACAAGGGGCTATTATTGTATTAGCAACTTTTTGTATATCTATACTACGGTTAAAGGTGTGATAGTAAATGATGTCCAACCAACTTAAAGAAAAATTAGCCGTGCTTCCCGCCCAACCTGGCTGTTATTTAATGAAAGATAAACACCAAACCGTTATTTACGTTGGCAAATCGAAAATGCTGAAAAATCGCGTAAGGTCCTACTTTACCGGAGCAAACGATCAGAAAACACAGCGACTCGTCCAAGAAATCGTTGATTTTGAATATATTGTTACATCGTCTGAGATAGAAGCACTCATTTTAGAAATGAACTTAATAAAAAAATACGATCCCAAATACAACGTATTACTAAAGGATGATAAGTCCTACCCTTACTTAAAGATTACCGCGGAAGAACATCCGCGCCTTATCGTTACTCGAAAAGTGAAAAAGGATAAGGGGAAGTACTTTGGACCTTATCCAAACGTGTACGCTGCTAGAGAAACAAAAAAATTGTTAGACCGCCTGTATCCATTGCGAAAATGTAATAAAATGCCAGACAGAGTCTGTTTGTATTATCATATGAATCAGTGCTTAGGACCTTGTGTATATCCAGTAACACAAGCGACGAATAAGCAGATCGTACAAAGTATTACTTCCTTTTTAAGTGGAGGGCACCAAGAGATTAAGCAGGATTTAAAGAAAAAAATGATGGAAGCATCAGAAGAGCTAGACTTTGAAAGAGCAAAGGAACTGCGCGACCAAATTCAAAATATTGAATCGGTCATGGAACAACAAAAAATGACGTTGAATGACCAAGTGAACCGAGATATATTTGGGTTTGCTTATGATAAAGGCTGGATGTGTGTCCAAGTTTTCTTTGTAAGGCAAGGAAAGCTTATCGAACGAGATGTGTCGATTTTTCCGTTTTTTGATGATGCAGATGAAACGTTTTTAACGTTCATAGGAAGATTTTATTTACATCAAAATCATCCGAAGCCAAAACAAGTTCTCGTTCCACTTGGAACGGATTTAGACCTTTTAAAAGAACTGTTAGAGGTCGATGTGCATACCCCTTATAGAGGAAGGAAGAAAGAACTTGTAAAGCTTGCTGCCAAGAACGCTAAAATTGCACTAGAAGAAAAGTTTAGCTTAATCGAACGAGATGAAGAACGAACGATTTATGCTGTTGAAAAGCTAGGTGAACAGCTCCACATAGAAATACCACACCGAATTGAAGCGTTTGATAACTCGAACATTCAAGGAACTGATCCGGTTTCGGCAATGGTCGTATTTATCGATGGACGTCCTGCAAAGAAGGAATATCGAAAATACAAAATTCGCGATGTAAAGGGACCAGATGATTACGAAACGATGCGAGAAGTGGTTCGAAGAAGATACACACGAGTCTTAAAAGAAGGTCTGCCTTTACCTGATCTTATCGTAATGGACGGTGGGAAAGGCCAAATGAGTGCGGCATCAGATGTGTTAGAAAACGAACTTGGATTGGACATTCCGTTATGTGGACTAGCAAAAGATGATAAGCATAAGACGAGTGAGTTATTATACGGTACACCACCTGTTGTAGTCCCGCTGGAACGTCAATCTCAAGAATTTTATCTTATTCAAAGAATCCAAGACGAAGTTCACCGCTTTGCGATTACATTCCACCGCCAGTTAAGAGGCAAAAGCGTCATTCAATCTGAATTGGATGAGATACCGGGAGTAGGGGAGAAACGAAGAAGGCTATTACTAAGACATTTTCGATCCTTGGACGAACTAAGGAAGGCAAGCCTTGAAGATATTACGAAACTCGGTATCCCAGCGCCTACTGCTACAACGATATTAGAGCACTTGCAGGAAGAAAAATAAGGAATTGGAATGCTAAAATGAAAATAATGAATTACCACCGCTCCTGCAGAATACCCTGTTTTCCGCAGTGACGGACTAGCAGTCACTTGTGTAAGAATAGTAAAAGAAATCCGAGCTTTATTCGAAAATACTATTCGGATAAAGATCGGATTTTGTTAAAATTATCGTTAGCTTGTAAAAATAACATTCAATTGTATCGATCCTTTTTGGATTCGGTTTTCATCCGTACACTCACATGGAATCTGCTTGATTTGTTCAATAGAAGCTGCGAGAAAACCGGCTTCTAAACGATAGTCCGCATTTTTATACGGGCTATCTTTTCTTTTTACTATTTCTTGTCCCTCTATTTCAAATAAAAGCTCTCTTCTTTTTTCCTTTACGAGAACCAGTTGTCCCCATCCAAGCTGTTCAAATGATAGGATGATGTCTTCTACAGTAGTAAATGTCAATTTTCTTGCCATGTTTTTCCCCATTACGTAAAGGATCGTATTTGCATCCCTACCAAGTAAATCAGGTAAAGCATCGAATCGTAGGAAATCAAATCCAGAACCGGTGCTAGTTAATTGATGTAATAAGTTTTGGTTTACTTTCTCATTTGTGCTACTCATACTACCATTCATTCCCTTCTAGGTAGTTATTATCCCTTTAAAACCTGTATCTTGCAAGCCATGAAAAATAGGAAATAACTTTTAAATTCTACTAAGGGAAATAAAACCGTTTTCTTGACGCTCAACCGTGATAGAAGTACAATAAAGTGTGTCACAAAATGTGCCTTTTTAAACTAGAAAAGTGCACGAAATTTCACTCTATAAGGGTGCTTAGAAAAATAATGAGTACATGGATTACACAACGATGGTGAGGGGGGTAAACAAATGGCGGAGAAGCGAGAGTTTTTTTATCGCAGGTTACATTCACTTTTGGGGGTAGTACCAGTTGGTGTATTTTTAATTGTTCATTTAACAATTAACCATTTTGCGGCATACGGAGAAGAAAGGTTTAACAATGCTGTACACTTTATGGAAAGCCTTCCATTTCTAATTGTTATGCAACTATTAATCATCTATTTGCCGATTATTTTTCATGCTGTTCTTGGTGTTTATATAGCTCTAACGGCTAAAAATAATGTAAGTAGATACGGCTTTCTTCGAAACTGGTTATTTAAGCTTCAGAGAATAAGTGGAATTATAACACTTATATTTCTTGTTTGGCACGTATGGGAAACTAGAATAGCTTCAGCAATAGGGAATACAGAAATTAACTTTGATATGATGGAAGATGTGTTTAGTAACCCATTCATGGTTTGGTTCTATATTATTGGACTTATTTCAACTACTTTCCACTTTGCGAATGGATTGTGGAGTTTCTTAGTGTCGTGGGGAATTATTGTATCACCACGTTCACAACAAATCACGACATATGCAACAATCGTTGTATTTATTGCTCTATCTTATTTGGGAATCCGTTCGATTCTTGCATTTACGATGGGCGCATAGGGTTTACAGTTTGTTATAGAAAATTGGGGGAGTGAGCTAGATGAGTAAACGCAACATTGTAGTTGTCGGTGGAGGTCTTGCTGGCCTTATGGCAACTATTAAAGCTGCAGAAGCAGGTGTTCACGTTGATTTGCTTTCCATCGTACCAGTGAAACGTTCTCACTCTGTATGTGCGCAAGGTGGTATTAACGGGGCTGTTAATACGAAAGGGGAAGGAGATTCTCCTTGGGAACACTTTGATGATACGGTTTATGGTGGAGACTTTTTAGCAAACCAGCCACCGGTTAAAGCAATGTGTGAGGCTGCGCCAAGTATCATTCACATGCTAGACCGTATGGGAGTAATGTTTAACCGTACACCGGAAGGATTGCTGGATTTCCGTCGTTTCGGTGGAACACAACACCATAGAACAGCTTACGCTGGTGCAACAACTGGACAACAATTGCTCTATGCTTTAGATGAGCAAGTTAGACGTTATGAAGTAGAGGGTCTTGTAACGAAATATGAAGGCTGGGAATTCATTTCCGCTGTCATTGATGATGAAGGGGTTGGACGCGGTATTGTAGCGCAAAACATCCAATCTCATGAATTAAAAGTATTTAAAGCCGATGCGACAATCATGGCTACAGGTGGCCCAGGTATCATCTTTGGTAAATCCACAAACTCTGTGATTAATACAGGATCTGCTGCTGCATCGCTTTATCGTCAAGGTGCGATATATGCAAACGGAGAATTCATTCAAATTCACCCAACAGCAATCCCTGGTGATGACAAACTACGTCTTATGAGTGAATCTGCTCGTGGAGAAGGCGGAAGAGTTTGGACGTATAAAGATGGAGAGCCTTGGTATTTCTTAGAAGAGAAATATCCGGCTTACGGTAACCTCGTTCCTCGTGATATCGCTACTCGTGAAATCTTTGATGTTTGTGTAAACCAAAAACGCGGAATTAACGGGGAGAACATGGTGTACTTAGATCTTTCTCATAAAGATCCTAAGGAACTAGACGTTAAACTTGGTGGAATCATTGAAATCTACGAAAAATTCGTAGGGGAAGATCCACGTAAGGTTCCAATGAAGATTTTCCCTGCGGTTCACTATTCCATGGGTGGACTTTGGGTAGATTATGATCAAATGACGAACATTCCTGGAATCTTCGCTGCTGGTGAGTGTGATTATACACAACATGGTGCAAACCGTCTCGGTGCAAACTCTCTATTATCCTCTATCTACGGTGGAATGGTAGCAGGTCCGAATGCGATCCGTTACATCGACGGACTAGAGAAAACAGTAGATGATATTTCTAGTAAGATATTCGACGACAAGCTAAAAGAAGAAGAGGAAACATTTGAGTACTTAATGGGTATGGATGGAACCGAGAATGCCTACCAAATCCATAAAGAGCTTGGCGAATGGATGACTGATAACGTAACCGTAGTTCGTGAAAATGAAAAACTGAAAAATACAGACAACAAAATTCAAGAGCTATTAGAGCGTTACAAAAAAATCAATATTAACGATACGTCTCGTTGGAGCAACCAAGGTGTTATGTTTACACGTCAATTAGAAAATATGCTGCAATTAGCACGTGTTATTACAATTGGTGCGTATAACCGTAACGAAAGCCGCGGTGCTCACTATAAACCTGAATTCCCAGATCGTAATGATGAAGAATGGTTGAAAACAACAAAAGCACAATTTGATCCAGCATCAAATGGACCATCGTTCTCTTATGAGGATGTAGACGTATCCTTAATCAAACCTAGAAAGCGTGACTACAGTAAAAGTAAAGGGGGCAAGAAGTAATGGCAACGGCAACTGCACAAAAAACAATTACGTTGATAATTACACGCCAAGATAGCCCAGACTCTTCTCCTTACCAAGAGACGTTTGAAATACCGTATAGAGACAATATGAACGTTATCTCTGCATTGATGGAGATCAGAAGAAATCCAGTTAATGTGAAGGGCGAAGCGACTTCTCCCGTACAGTGGGAAATGAACTGTCTAGAAGAAGTATGTGGAGCTTGCTCTATGGTGATTAACGGTCAAGCACGTCAAGCATGTGCGGCTCTAGTAGACCAATTAGAACAACCAATTCGCTTAGAGCCAATGTCCACATTCCCAGTTATGCGTGACTTAGCGGTTGATCGTAGTAAAATGTTCGATTCCTTGAAAAAGGTAAAAGCATGGATTCCAATCGATGGTACGTATGATTTAGGACCAGGACCAAGAATGCCTGAGAAAAAACGTCAATGGGCATATGAGTTATCTAAATGTATGACATGTGGTGTATGTTTAGAAGCTTGCCCGAACGTAAACAACAACTCAGACTTCATCGGACCATTTGCCATCTCTCAAGTTCGCTTGTTCAACTCTCACCCGACAGGTGAAATGAACAAAGGTGAACGTTTAGATGCATTGATGGAAGACGGCGGAATCGCCGGATGTGGAAACTCACAAAACTGTGTTCAAGTTTGTCCAAAAGGAATTCCACTTACCACTTCGATCGCGGCGATGAATAGAGAAACAAATATTCAATCATTTAAAAACTTTTTCGGAAGTGACTACGCATATTAATACAACAAATCCCCTTACCGTCACGGCAAGGGGATTTTTTATATAAAAAATGATAGAACTACCAACTCGCTTTTTTAACTCCAGGAATTTGGCCTTTATAGGCAAACTCTCGGAAGCAAATACGACATAATTCAAATTTACGCATAACAGAATGTGGTCTTCCACATTGCTTACAACGGCTATATTCACGTACCTGAAACTTTTGCGGTTGACTCCATTTTTGAATTAAGGCTTGTTTGGCCATTTGATATCCTCCCTTCAGAATGTTGGCTAGGAGAGATATATATTATACATAGGTCATCAATTAAAAGAAAGTGGAAATTTATGGGAAATATAAACTTCAAAACATCTGCACAAATCGTGTGCGTTTTCATATACAAAAAGAGAAGCAGCTTTTCAACCATACGTTGTTCATAATTGGGCAAGGGAAAGAAGCTTCTGCTATCACAGTTTTAATAAATCACTCATAGAATAACTTGACTAAATAAATACCCTTCACGGTCAGCTAGCTCTAAGACAGCAAGGAGGGGTTATCATTTGAAGGACAATGACTACAAGCCGAAGCAACTACTGACAAAACGTGAAAAAGAAGTATTTGAGCTTCTAGTACAGGATAAAACAACAAAAGATATTGCCCAAGAACTATTTATTTCCCAAAAAACGGTACGAAACCACATATCAAATGTTATGCATACCTTTTACTTAATTACGCATTTTTGAATATCACAAAAAAAAAAGGGGGTAGTTCAGCCCCCTTTTTTATCCAACCTCATTTTTAAATCTGTCCATCAATAAGTTCTTTAACTCATGTTCTTTCTTCTTAATTTCAACTTCTCTATCGTATAATATTTCAGACTGATTACCAATATTTGACTCCAATTGAATGAGGTGATTAGTTTCATTGAAAGTATATTTGAATTCAGCGTTGTTTCCATCATCCAATACACATTTAGTAATTCCAATTAATGTGTTTTCACATTTTTGAAAATTAACCTCTGTATAATTTTGCATTTTTAGATTTCCTAGCAGTTCTTGTGGAGTTAACTTCGGACTGTATATAGCGTTGTATAACTCATCAATAAACCGATTCAATGTTAAATCAACTCCTTATAGTTTATTTTTTAAAATATTGTCAACGTGATCAAAAAAATCGTAAACATACTCAACTGCTAAATCATATTCTTCCAAAGACCACTTGTCTCTTGGTTTCCCGATATGGTCTCTTAATGATATATTAAAATACGTTCCTAGTAAAGCACCATCAGTTTCCTGATTATAGATAAATGAATACTTTTGTGGCAAGATGAATCTTCCTTTAATTAGGGTGTCTCCATCTAGTGCTAAACTATGGTCTGCAATTAATTGAGGTATCATTTCTTCTCTAATTAATTGATCAATTTCAGTTCTTTTTCTCCAATAATAAATATCTGGTCTTAGATATTTTTCTTTATCTTTGTCTTTCTGAGATTGTTTATAAAAGTCTCTTGCTTTTTCTTCCGATACGTCAAGTAACTGTTGAATTTCTTTAATTTTTTTGTTTTCTTCTTCGATGCGCTCTTTTCTTCTTTTGAGCATTTCAGTTTGTACGAAAGAATCTTTTTCTACTTGATATTCAGATGTCTCTTGTACATTCCCAATACTAGTATCACGTGGATCATACTCTTTAGGATCTAGTGAGATATCTGCTTTTATCTTTTTTATTACTTCTTTTTTTATATTCTCTTTTTTGTAGTAATCCCATAATTCTTCTAGCCCTAATTCTTTATGATGAATTAGAGTTGCTATGTTATCATCCTCGTTATAGCTTCCATCATCATTTCTTATTGATCTAAGTACTCGACCAACAAATTGAGCGTAGGGAAGCAAGGTTTTAAAAGGTCTAAAAACAGCTGCAATACTTAGATATTTATGATCATACCCTTCACCAAGCATTGCTACATTTATAACTACATCTACTTCGTGATTTTGAATCATGTTAAAAGCTTTTTCTCTATCCACTTTTTCCATGTCACTATGAACGATAGCTGCTTTATATCCTTGTTGTTCATACAAAACTTTTATTTGTTCAGCATGTTTAATACTGCATGCAACCGCAATTATTTTGTGAGGGTTTCCAGTTTTTTCTTTTATATCTATAAGGTGTTTTAATGAGAACTCAACTAGCTTCATATTACTTTGTTGTGATAAAGCAACAGACCTTCTTATCCAGTCTTCTTCCTTTAAATTTAACTCTCGAATTTGGTCAAGAGTGAAAAGAGTATCATCTTGTTCATCGATAGTAAAGTACATTTGATCTGGCACATAATCTAGCTTTTCTAAGCTTTTAATATATCCGTTTGCCATTGCTTGAGCTAGACTATAGGAATAAACTCTATCTCCAGTTATTTTCCTTCCATCACTTCTAAATGGTGTCCCAGTAACTTTCAAAACTTTAGCTGGCTGAAAGTAATCTACTGCTCGTTTCCAAGTCTTTGCTTCCGCATGGTGTGCTTCATCAATTATTATCATATCAAAAAAATCAGAAGGTACTTTCTTTATAAGTGATGAATCTAGTCTTTCTTGTAATTTGTGGACATTTAATATAACAATATCAGATCTTTCGAGTATATCGTTGGTTAAACCGCTTTTGTACTCAATAACAGAAGGTAATTGTTGAAAATTCTCAAAAACCTTTGTCATCAACCAAAAGTTTTTAGGGTATAAAGAATCTAGAGAACCTAATACAGAATCTCTTATAACTGTTTGGGGAGTAATTATAAGGACTCTCCCGTTAGAAATCTCATATGGAGCTAAAGCCATTAGCCCAGTCTTTCCTGTTCCCGTAGGTAATACGACTAAGGCTTCTTCTTTACTTTCTTTTAAAACAAAATGTTCATATAATTTTTCATATGCCTTTATTTGCGGCTCTCGAAGGTTTTCATTAGATAGTATATTAGGACTCACTGATTTAAAGTAACTCATTAAATTCCCCCCTGTAAAATATAAGATATGTATATATTTTACAGGAACTAGTTCAAATGTTGGGCTTTTTCGACAAAAATAGATATTAAGTTACAAAATACTTTTTCTCGATAAGTTTTCTAATCGTTTATAACATAGTTCTTTGGTAACTCTAAAGTCATCTTTAACTTCATTTACTATGTATTTGTCTGTTAAATCATAATTTATAATCATATGGTATGGGATTGCTGCATACATCGTAAAGTTATTAGCATCCCACTCTTGCAATTGCCTGAATGCTTCTGGCATCATCGTTTGAATACCAGAGTGCCTTAAAATATGGCATAATTCATGAAAAAAATCCTCACGTTGTTTTTCTCTAGATTCTCGGATATCAATAGTTATTCCTTTATATCTGCCGCATATCTCATAAAAAGGAGTCCTTTCTTTACGATGTAAAAAGATGTTCAACTTTCTCGCGATAACAGTTTCATCAATTTGTTTTGGTGATGTTATACCTAATCGAATATAAAAGTTCGTAACCCAATCTTCGAGTGCAGTGGTTGGATATGTTATAAAGTTCAATTATCTCACCTCAATACTATTGTAGGAACGTGTGTTCGATTAATCAATATAAAAAAAGATGCCCATCTAATGGGCATTCTATAAGTTTGTTCTAGGTGTTTAATCGCCGTCTTCATTTCTTTCTTTCGCTCTTTGCGAGACCCACTCAAAATGTCTTCGAATTTCATCTATATCTTCTTTGGTGAAGTTCTCCCATTTTTTATAATCTAAGAAACCTATCTGATCTATGCCGTATTCCTTAATTAACCGATTGAGCTCATATATAGGGTTGAACTCTTCATCTTCCTTTAAACTTTCGTAGTATTCTAGTACGCTGTCTCTTTCGGCAAATACATTAATTTCCTTTTGTTTATCAGAAATGAGTCTTGGAGACTTTTCATCAGTTCGACCTATTAAGTAATCAGCGGAGACATCCATAAGGGTAGCAATACGATCTACCGTATCTAAAGGAGGCAACTTAGTTCCGTTTTCATATGAAGTGTAAGTTACTCTTGCCACACCTATCCTTTCAGCAACATAGCTTTGAGTCCACTCCGGTCGTTCTTTTTTTATTTCTTCTCTATGTTTCTTTAAACGTTCTGCAAACTTCATAAAACCACCATTTTCTAATTGCTATTTGATTAAATTATATATGTTACTAACAGTAACTTAAATAGATGTTCCTATAAGTATAACTATTCTCTGTGAAGCTATTGACATGTTACTTAAAGGAACTTAGGAGGTGTGAAATGAGAACCTGGTTAAAGCAATATCGCATTTTGAAAAGTCTAACTCAAGAAGAAACAGCAAAGAAATCAAAGATTTCAAGAAGCTATTACACTCATATTGAGAAAGGAACTAAGACTCCAACTGTTCCTGTAGCAAAATCAATTGCGGAAACATTAGATTTTGAATGGTTAATTTTTTTTGATAGTCAATGTTCCTTTAAGGAACATAACGAAACGAAATAAGTGATTTAATACCGTTAGGGATTTTTTACCATTAAAAAATTAATAATTTATTGGTTTGTCCATACAACGTTCACACATAGGAATGAAGAGAGGTGATGCCTAATGGCTAAAAAAGAAAAAGAATGTCCATTAAAAATTAAAAAAGAAACATTCGGTACCATTCCAATTGAAGAAGCTTTTAGGCAAGCATTTGAACCTTACTTCAATCCAGACAATAAGAAAATTCATTCAACATGATTTGGCCAAATATTGGCCACTCTTTTTTAGAGGACAAGCCTATGAATATATCATAATACCAATTTTTGTTAACTTGTGAACTGTTTTTTTAACAATTAAATAGGAGGAAGAGAGAAATGAGTTCGATGAATGCAAGTAAAGCACTTACAAATTTTATGGAGAATAACAACATGCCAGGCAAGCAAGTAGCGATGGACCTTAACGTTTCGCAGCCTATGGTTACATACATGAAAACTGGAGCAAGGCCAATGCAGCAAGACATCGCGGAACATAGCATACGGAAATATGCTGATGTAGATCCACGTTACACCATGGAAATAACTAGACAATTCTCACAAGGTTACACAGCACCTGTTATGGATTGTACCGCAATAGAAAATGAGAATCGTTTGGCCGTTATGATTAGTGCCATTAAAGAAGTAAAAGAAGCGTTAAGTGCAATGGACTTAGAGAAGTTCTTGAAGAATTCAGAATTTGCAGATGAAGCTGACATATTCGCGGTTCAGCAAACCTTGAAAGAAGCGCAAGATTTCTTTGAAGCTGAAGGTGGTCCAGACATCGATCCTCACCAATTAGATGGTGACGGTAACGGTTTAGTTTGCGAAAGTTTAAGTTAGAATCTAAAAGGAGCCTTTACCTTAATTGGTATTGGCTCCTTTTCTGGTGTATGAAAGTATGAAAGTCAACAACTTATTAATATGGGGAGAAGAAAAAATGTTTCCCAATATGGAAAAGTATAAAATTTATGTTATTTAAATGGAATATCTGTTACCATTGAGAATACAAGTTGAATCTACTATTCTAAATTTTAAAGAAGGTGTTCATATGTGGATTGGTTATCTCAGTTTCTGGATTGGTTTAATTTTCGTTATTGTCTATTACCAAATTACTTCTGAAATAAGGCATTTGTTTTTCTTTGTTGGATTAACACTTCAAGTTATTGGAATAACGATAACAACAATAACTAAAAGAAAAAACTCAAGAAATTCATAAAAATGTTCATCAAGTGTATTTCACATAGAGAAGAAAATTAAGGAGGAATTTACATTGAAGAAATTTTTAATCGTTTTAACGATGTTCGTAACTCTCTTTGCATCTATTAGTCCATCAGTCTTTGCATCTAGTATTACTTCAACTAAAAATTCATTCGACAGTTATAATGGTTCAGTAGAGGTCGTAGAAGGAACTGAAAACAATTGGACGAAATTAAAGGTTACGGACAGAAATGGAGAAGAATCATTCATTAAAAAGGAAATTGTAGATGGAAAAGATGTTTATAATGTTTATGAAGGAAATACTAAAAAACCTACAATCACGACTAACAATGAGGGTGAAACACTCCTAGATGGTGAAAAAGTTGAAGTAAAGCAAGAAGAAACTCTAGAAACCAATAAAAAAGGTGATATTATTAACTATGCAAACGCTGGTAATGGTTCGAGTTTCTATTTAATAAGAAGTAGAACAAGTAGTATTAGTGCAGATTTTAATGATGTAGCAACTGGTATAAGTTTACTTTTATCTGTATTTGCCGGCATGGGGTATGGTATAGCTCACACTATAGCCTCATACGTTGTCGGCAATTTATTACCCGAGCTCTGGTACACGGAAAAAACATATTCAGACAAGGCAGTGTATCAACCTACCTTCAAAAAATTTAGATACTATTATGCAGATCCAGCAAGAACACAATTTATAGAATCATATTACCTTATTTATTAAAGTAGTTTGAAAAAAGGATATTTTTATAAGAAGCCCTACTCGTCTGAGTGGGGCTATTTTTGTTTCTCATATAAATCTCCTACTTCTACCTCTAAAAACTCTGCCAGTTCAAATAAGTAATTTGCCTTCGGAAATGCATCTCCATTTTCCCATGCACTTAAAGATTGTGGTGATACATTGATTTGTTTGGCCACAAAGTTTTGTTGTAATCCTTTTGCTCGTCTTATATCTCCGATTTTAGGTTCCCACATGATATCGAAACTCCTTTTAACAACTTATTATATATATTCCACCAAATTGGTAAAATTCCTTTTTAAATAAAAAACAACTATTTTTGTATTTTATTTAAAGAAAACTTGATTGGACACGCATCTTTTATGTTATTCGCCCATATGCTTTACCAAGTAAGTTACCAGAAAGAGGTGAAGACATGATATTTATAACAACCGTTGGTACAACCTTAGTTTTTATGGCCTATTTAAAAAAGAAAGGGAAAATATCCATTAACAAATCCATACTGTACGGTTTGCTTGCTGCAGCATCTGTTCAAGCTAGAATACCTCAATGATAATGTGGGTGTATTCCAGGACGGTCTTCATAAAAACGTAGAACTTCGATTCGATGGAGGGATGTTACACGTGAATGTATATGAGAAAAATCTTCCCAAGTCATGGCCTTATCGTTTTAATAAGAAGACTGGATGGAAGGTTCCTATTGGAAAAACATACAAGGAAATTATTTGGCATGATTTTGATGAAGTTCCACACTTAGTTGGTGGCGGAACAACTAGGTATGGGAAAACAAACCTAATGAAAGTAATAATGACAAGTTTAATAAAAAGTCATCCAGAAGATGTAGAACTTTATCTAGTGGATTTAAAAGCAGGGGTCGAATTTGGAAAGTACCGTAATTTGAAACAGGTGAAAAAAGTCGCCACCAACATTCAGGAAACATATGACCTTTTGTTAGAGGTCTGTTTAAAACTTGAGTCTAAACAAGCAGAAGCTAGAAGTAAAGGATGGAGTAACATAACTGAAACAAAAGATAATAAGAGGGTCTTCATTATTGTAGATGAAGCTGGAGACATTCCAGATGAAAAGTTTATGGATTCAGAGGAAAAACAAATGCGTCAGGCTTGCCAATGGAGACTTGCTCACATCGCAAGGATTGGAGGGGCATTTGGTTTCAGAGAAATCTTCTTTTCTCAATATACCACTGCTGACGTTTTACCAAGGCAAATTAAACAGAACGCAGATGCAAAAATATGTTTTAAGATTCAAAATGGATATGCTTCAGAAGTGATTCTTGGAGAAAAAAATACACAAGCAGCTGAACTTCCAAAGATAAGAGGAAGAGCCATGTTCAAAAATGGGCCAGACTTAATTGAACTTCAAGTACCTTACATCTCAAATAGGGTTGTTAACCACTATTTAAAAGAGCATGAGGATGGTGACCATGAACCAGAGACAAATGCAAATACTGGACTCTCTATCGAATTTAGAGATCTTGACTAGGAGCCAAATACAAACCCTTCACAATACAAAAAGCACTCGAAATACAAACTTCATTATGCAATCCCTCAAACCATACACTAGATCTATTCGATTAAAAGAAAATGCTTATTATTTGAATAAGAAAGGAGCTGAATTAACTGGGGCCAAAAGACAGTTTAGGGTAAACGAACAGTTGACTCATAAACTTATGAGGAATGATGCTTATATCTATTTTGAACCTCATAAATGGTTGGTTGAGCAAGAAGTAAAGGTAATGAACATATCCGTTAAACCCGATGCTTATTTTGTGATAGGAAATAGTCGCCACTTCTTAGAAGTTGATAATACTCAGAAATGGAATGTGAACGTAAAGAAGATGAAGTATTATCGTAAGCTGAAAGAGACCAATGCCTTTCAACAAAAATACGGTTCATTCCCTAGTATTGTGTGGGTTATAAAACATGAATCAAGAAAAGATAAGTTAATGAAGGTGGCGGATGAATTAGAATTGAACATCAATGTTTATGTGCACGATGAAATAATTTAAAAGGAGAGATTCACATGTTTAAAAATGCAGAGAAAATTAGTAAGGCTATGGATATGTTGATTAAGGTTACAGATGAGTTGGAGAAACTAGAAAGAAAAGAGCAGTTAGTTGCTGTAATTCATGAATTATCTGTTGTTCATCAGGGAGTTTTAGGTGATTTGAGAACATATGCTCATAATACTGATTATGAAGATAATTGAAGGGAATTGTTAAGAACTGTTGTTACTTTAGTAATCTATTCTTTTTGATTATTATTAAACTGGTACAGCGGGAAGTCAAAAATAAAATGTTCGCAGACTAATCAAAAAAATAAAGTAGTTTTCACCCCTTTTGCACTCATATACTGTTAAAATAAGGATATGTGTACCAATTGCAAAAGGGGTGTGCTATTTTGCGAATCACTCAAAATGAAGAAGTGTCTTTTAATACTTATAAAGAGTATCCTTACATTGTGTATGTACGTGTATCTACAGACAAAGATGAACAAAAGGATTCGATAGGAAACCAAATTGACATATGTCGTTATTGGCTCGAAGAGAACCACTTTGAATGGAACGAAAGTTCTATTCTGAAAGATGAAGGTAAATCAGGTACCTTATTCTTGGAACGTACAGCTATGCAATTAATATTGCAAAAAGCAAGAAACCGTGAAATTAAAATGGTTGTGTTCAAATCCATCACACGTTTAGCTCGTGATTTGAAAGATGCACTAGAAATTAAAGAAATTCTAATTGGGCACGGAGTACGAGTCGTAACTATGGAAGAAGGTTACGACAGCTTATATGAAGGTAAAAATGACATGAAATTTGAAATGTATTCCATGTTTGCTGCTCAATACCCAAAAACTCAATCCGTATCGATTAGTGCAGCTCTTGCTGCGAAAGTGAGACGAGGTGATCATATTGGGAAAATCCCTTATGGATATGACCGAATTGACCAAAAGCTCGTTATTAAGGAAGAAGAAGCAAAGGTAATTCGTCAAATTTTCCACTGGTATAATTACCATGGCTATGGAATGAAAACAATTGTAAGAATGCTTAATGAAGGTGTTGAGAATGGAGAAATTCTTCCACCTAGGAATAAAAAGCATTGGCAAATTACATCTGTACAAAGAATCCTACGAAATCCTACTTTTTGTGGGACCTTCATCCTTAATCAATATACAACAATTAAGGTAGACGGTAAGAAGAAACAAATTAAAAACCCAGAAGAAAAGTGGAATGTTTTTGAGGATCATCATCCAGCCATTGTATCGAAGGATGAGTGGGAAAAAGCAAACAACAGAAAAAACGTGAATTCTAAGAAAAAGTTTACTCCTTGGAACGATTTAAGAGGATTATTAAAATGTGGCAAGTGTGGATCTAATATGGTCATTGTTCAAGGTGGTAATAAAAAGGATGGCGGACATTGGCGGTACCTAAAATGTAGTGCTTATCGCCGTTCCGGAAAATATGGGTGCGTCAATCATGTTCCGATTACTTATGAATCCTTCAAAGAATTAATAGTTAACCAGCTGCAGAACTATGGAATAAGAGTAGCAGAGCTTAATCTGATAAATAACTTGGAAAATACAAAAGAACAGCAGGTAAGAAATATAAAAAAACGGATTGATTCCTTAGAAGATAAAAAAGTTTCTTTACTTGATTTATATCTGGATAAACTTATAAATAAAGCAGAATTCCAGAGGAGAAATAATCAACTTGATTCTGATTTAAAAAAAGCAAATGATCAATTGTTTCTATTAAATAAGGAAGAAACTCGTCAAAGTGAGATTAAAAGTATTCTTGATGCCTTTAATTCACTTGAAAATTCTAATGAAAATTTACATCATGTATTTAAGACATTATTAAAGGATGTCATTATAGAGCAAACTGGTGAGATAGAGATAAATTATGCGTTTGAAAACAGTAAATAGCATTATCCGTAAAAGGTATGCATTACAAATGCGATGCAAAAGCTTGGTGTAAAGGGGCGCTCACAAGCTGTAGTGGAACTTCTTCGTATGGGAGAACTTAAACTATAGTCAAAAAAAAAACCGACTTTCAATTTACGAAAGTCGGTTTTTTTTTTATGAAGATATAATGAAAATCAAAATTATGGATTGTGCATCTGCTAATTTACTTCCTTCTAAATAGAGACTTCTTTTAGGCATTCCGATGAATCATATACATAATGAGCATCTGCAAGAACAATAGGTCCATTTGGATGCTGTGTGTGTTCATTGTATTTTAACTAGAAAATACAAGGGGGATAATTATTAGAAAATCAGCTATTTTTATAATCGTCATCTTCCTATTTAGTTTTTCTACTTCTAATAGTCTGGAAGAATAGAAGGTTGAATCAGAGATTAAAGAAATGAGCATAAAATTTGATGGTGGAGATGAAAGTCAACTATTTAATTGAGGTATCAACGAAAGGGCGAGAAACTGAAAGCGTGGCAATTAGACCGAAAAGTGAATTATTAATAACGATAGATAGAAAAGAAGAGGAGATCGAATTATATACTAATGTTAAGTACACTATTAGCGTATTCAAAAGTAAGGTAAAAACTATGAATGAATTTGTAGCTAGAAGAATGGATGCAGGTATAACAGGACCTATCTTAAAAACGATTGGTTTTAAGCCACATAAAGAAGCAACCAGTATAAAAATTAAACTATACAATACCGATTTTCTTCAGATAGGTCGTTTTTTGTTTTGAAAAAGAAAAATAGGTGGAAATCTATAGTTGTATTAAAGATAATTTCACTAAACTACATTTTTACGGATAAAAAGTTGTTTGAGGTACGTCTATATGTATGAAGGAGGTGCAATAATGTGCTAAACATAACAGAAGGTGACAATGAATGCTACATTTCAAAAGAAGAACGTATTAATGAGTTAATGGATTTATACGCATCAGACTTAAAAAGAATTGCTTACCTATACGTTAACGATAGGGTTCAATGTGAAGATATTGTGCAAGAAGTATTCATTTCTTGCTATAAAAATCTAAACAAGTTTCGTATGGAATCAAGTTATAAAACTTGGTTAATTCGGATCACAGTCAACAAGTGCAAGGATTTTAAAAGAAAGTGGAGTATAAGGAATATCGTATATCGGCCATTTGTAGATCCGGAAAAAAATAAGGCAGAACAGGGAAAAACACCGAGTGAATATTTAGAAGAAAAAGAAGACTCAGAGGCGATAATAAATGTGATTCGTAGTCTTTCTCCAAAATATCAAGATGTTCTAATCCTATTCTATTATTATGATTTAACTTTAAAGGAGATAAGTATTATTACAAAAGTTAAATTTAATACGGTGAAATCACGAATCACTCGAGGACGAGAGCTATTAAAAGGTGAATTAGAGAGGAGGGGGTATAAGTATGGATAACTTTGATAAAAAAATAAAAGAGAATCTGCAAGAATACATGAACAAGAATATTAATTTCTCTTCAGAAGAAAAGGAAAATGTGAATGAATATATAACCAAAGAGCAAAATTCTAAGCGCTATTTTATGGCTGTTTTCTCTTCATTAGTAGTTGCAGGTGCATGCTTGTTCATTCTTACTAGCCCTATGTGGTATCCTTCCGAAGATATTACTCGTAACGTTAACTCGCTTAAAGACTCACAAAAGAATCCTATTCATAAGGAAGAGCCAACTGATGTAATAGAAGAGAGTGAAAAAAATCAAACGGACGAAAAGGAAAATAGTAAAGAAAATCAAGAGACAGATATAGTAGATAAACCGAAGAATGAAAAAGATACTGTAGTAAAAAATGTTGTAGATGACAAAGTTTTTATTGATCTGGTTGAACAGTACAACAATATGTACAATTTGGTTGGAAATCAGATAAAAGATTATGATAACGGAGGTAACGAATTTAAGACATTTACCAAAAAGGAAGATGTTTATTCATTATTGTCCAGTTTTATGACACTAAAAGCAGCGGAAGAAGAATGGGATTCATCTTTGGAAGTGAAAAATGGGAAATTATTTCTAATTCCTATGGATGGTAGTCCATCTTTTAATCTAGATGCAGAATTTTCTATTAGTAAGATTACAGAAACAGAATATGAAATGACTCAGGAAACGGATAATGTCTATACATCAGGTAAAATAATTATTACATTTATATTAAAGAATAATAGGTGGCTAATTAATGATATTTCTTATTAGTTTAAAAACTATGTTATACCTCCCTCCTATTCAATTAGTTAGTGTACCTTAAAAGTACAAAAACTTTTTGTGTTGACTCAGAAACATTACTTATTAACCATGCTAATTACTAAAAAACTGACTATCGAAATAAAGTCAGTTTTTTAGTTACTTTATAATACTTTTTTGTGAGGTTCCGAATTATGGTTTTAAAAAATACAATAAATGGAGGGTGTATTCCTTATATGAAACAATTATATGGATTTCAGCCTGATTTGGTGGTACTCTCTCTGTAGAGCATGTCCCTATAGGGGGATGATTTTCAGGGAGGTCCTATTTTTGGAGAATGTAAAAATCGATAAGATTTCTAATATAGAAAAAGAGTTAAGATACATTGCAGGAATCATAAAACAACAGGGAAGAAAAATATTAAACCACTACCCGATTACGATGCCCCAATTTATTGCCTTGCAATGGCTGTCAGAAGAAGGGGACTTGACCACAGGGGAATTATCGAATAAGATTCATTTAGCCTTTAGTACGACAACAGATTTAGTCGATCGAATGGAGAAAAATGGGGTTGTCAAAAGGATTAAGGATCAAAATGATAAGCGAGTTGTAAGAATACACATTTTAGAAAAAGGTGAGTCTATTATTCAAGAGGTAATAGAAAAACGCCGACACTATTTAGGAACTGTGTTAGAAAATGTAACAGACCAAGAAGTGGATGCGCTAGATCACTTATTGAGGCTCTTACATGCGCAAATGAAATACGTCGAAGAGGAATCAACATCAGGAGAGTAGAGGGGATTAGATTGACAAATCAACCGATAGGGGTCATAGATTCAGGGGTTGGTGGCCTAACTGTTGCAAGTGAACTGATGAGACAACTACCGAAAGAGAGATTAATATACGTTGGGGATACATTGAGATGTCCATATGGTCCAAGACCGAAAGAAGAAGTGATAGCATACACCTGGGAACTGGTTCACTTTCTCTTGAAAAGAAATATTAAAATGCTTGTGGTTGCTTGTAATACTGCTACCGCATTTACACTAGAGGATCTCAAAAGTAAATTGGATATCCCTGTGGTGGGCGTTATTCAGCCAGGTGCGCGTTCTGCTATAAAAGTGACGAAAAATAATAAAATTGGTGTTATCGGCACAGAGGGTACCATTCACAGTAGAGCTTATCCGGATGCGCTTCATCATATTAACTCAACTATTGAAGTATATGACTTAGCGTGTCCAGACTTTGTACCTATGGTAGAAAGTGGTGTATTATCTGGTTCCCACGCAATGCAGGTAGTAGAGGGATCCTTAAAGCCTTTGAAAAATCATTTTGAAATAGACACACTTATCCTTGGTTGCACGCATTATCCTCTTTTACGGGATGCGATACAAACCGTGATGGGTGAACACGTGACAATTATTTCTTCAGGTGAGGAGACAGCTCGTGAAGTTAGTACGATTTTGGGCTATCAAAAGAAGTTATTTCAAGGGAATCGAAAGCCGAGGCACGAATTCTATACGACTGGCAAAATAGAAGTATTTCAAAATATAGCGCGTGACTGGTTACAAACGGATATGAATCAAGTTCGACGGGTCGAGCTAGAAGAAGTAGTAAATTATTTATAAAGCATAATCGCATAAAAGCGATTATGCTTTTATTTTTTTCTGGAAACCTAACATATTTTTAAAAGGTACAAACTATACATTAAGTAGATTCGAGACAGACCATGCTTCTTACAAAATAATTGCAATTGCTTGGTCTAATTTTATAAAAAGCTCGTATATATAGTAGTACAAACCATCGTAGGAGGGAAAAGCATGAAGAAGCTTACAATTTATACTAGTGTTTTTACTTTTTCTTTAATATTGTTATCAGGGTGCGGACTATTAAAAGGGGAACAATCGTTAGAAGAAATGGATAAGCCACCAGAAGAGGCAACTTATACAAATGACTTGAAAGACGCTGCTTCGTCTGGTGAAGGAGAAGAAGGAGCGGAAGCAGAACAAGATGCCGAAGCAACAAAAGAAACGGTAGAAAGACAATTATATCTATTAGATGCGAACGGAATGGTCGTTCCCCAAACCGTTGCAATTCCAAAGGCAGAATCAAAAGCAGTTGCCTCTCAAGTTCTAGAATACTTAGTTAAAGATGGACCTGTAACAGAACTTCTACCGAGTGGTTTCCAAGCAGTATTACCGGCGGGCACTCAAATTCTAGGTCTTGACTTAAAAGAAAATGGAACTTTGGTTGTCGATGTATCTAAAGAATTTGAAAATTATGAGCCAGAAAATGAAGAAGAAATTCTTCAAGCGATGACTTATACGTTAACGCAATTTGAGAATGTGGAAAAAGTTCAATTATGGATTAATGGATATGAACAAGAAGTGATGCCGGTAAATGGGACACCAATTTCTAATGGTGTGTCTAGAGCGAACGGCATTAATATTTTGGAGGGACACTCTGTTGACCTAATGAACAGTGAAGCAGTTACGCTTTACTATCCAACACAGCAAGATGGTAAATTTTACCATGTACCAATTACGCAACACATTGAAGTGGAAAAAGACAATGTGTATCAATCTATCGTAGAAACATTAGTAAACGGACCGGAACTAGGCACAAATCTTTTAAACGTATTTAATGATGGAACGTCCTTAACGGCAAAACCTACTTATAAAGACGGCGTTTTAACGCTAAACTTTAATGAGAATGTATTGAACAGTGTTGAGCAAGCATCCATTTCCGACAAAGTAATGGAAACGTTAGTTCTAACTCTAACGGACCAACCAGGAGTGGAAGCGGTGGATGTGAAAGTGGACAATGTAGATCAAGTATTTAATGAAAGTGGCGAAGCATATTCCGAGCCAGTAACACGTAGCATGTTCGTACCTACAGGAAAACTATAATTAGTAGGAAAGCGGGTCCTTGGACCCGTTTTTTTGTGTGTAAAAAACAAAATAATCTTGTCTTAGTCGCATGAACTTCATCCTGTTGGTAAAAATATGTTAGGATTATATGGTGCAAGGTATGTGGAAAGATGTACAGTATGAAGAGGAGTGACAAGATGAGAATTAATGAAAGAAAAACGAATCAACTACGTCCCGTACATATAGAAACAGAATATATTATTCATCCAGAAGGCTCTGTCCTTATTTCGGTTGGGGATACGAAGGTTATTTGTAATGCAAGTATTGAAGATCGAGTTCCTCCCTTTATGCGTGGGGAAGGAAAAGGATGGGTTACTGCGGAGTATGCCATGCTACCGAGGGCAACTGGTACGCGTAATATTCGTGAGTCCTCGAAAGGAAAGGTCTCTGGTAGGACGATGGAAATCCAACGGTTAATTGGAAGAGCACTACGAGCAGTAGTCGATTTAGAAAAAATTGGCGAGCGTACAGTTTGGATTGATTGTGATGTTATTCAAGCGGATGGTGGTACTAGAACAGCCTCCATAACGGGCGCTTTCGTTGCGATGGTTTTAGCATTTGGAAAATTAATGGATAGTGGCGTTATGAAGGAAATGCCCATCCATGATTATTTAGCTGCTATTTCGGTTGGGGTACTTCCAGATGGAACGGAAATTTTGGACTTACAATATGAGGAAGATTCCCAAGCACATGTCGATATGAATATTGTGATGACTGGTAACGGGGAATTTGTAGAGGTACAAGGAACTGGAGAGGAAGCGACATTTTCAATGAGTCAATTACAAACGATGTTCGGCTTAGCCGAGCAAGGCATTAAAGAGTTAATTACCATTCAAAAAGAAGCAATTGGAAAATGGGCAGAGGTTATTCAATCAACTAAGTCAGGGGAATAAAGATGGAGAAACTACTAATCGCTACAAAAAATAAGGGGAAAGTAAAAGATTTCAAAGGGCTTTTTTCAAGATATGGAATTGAAGTGTATTCCTTACTAGACCTGGAAGATGAGATTCCAGATGTAGAGGAAACAGGTTCCACTTTTGAAGAAAATGCTGCTTTAAAAGCAGAAACCATTGCTGGACTTTTTCAAATGCCGGTACTTGCCGATGATTCTGGCTTGGAAGTGGCGGCATTAGATGGAAGACCAGGGATTTATTCGGCTCGTTATGCAGGGGAAGAAAAAAGTGATCAAGCCAATATAGAAAAAGTATTGCAAGAATTGCAAGAGGTCCCTGATGAACAAAGGACGGCACAATTTGTCTGTGTTTTAGCACTTGCGCAGCCAGGGAAAGACACGATGTTTAAACGCGGTACTTGTAAGGGAACGATTATTAGAAACCCGAGGGGAAACAATGGATTTGGTTATGATCCAGTTTTTGTCCCTTCAGGGTATGAGGAGACAATGGCTCAACTACAGCCAGAGGATAAAAACAAAATTAGCCATCGACATCACGCGCTCGTTCAGCTAGAAGCATGGTTAAAAGAAAGGACGAAATAATCGATGACGAAAGTATTGATTATGAGTGATAGTCACGGCTTGCGAGACGAGTTAACAATCCTTAAACAAAGGCATGAACAGGATGTAGATGTGTTCATTCATTGTGGAGACTCAGAGCTACAAAGTGATGCATCAGAACTTTCCACTTTTATAAAGGTAGCAGGGAACTGTGATATGGATCCACGCTATCCAAAAGAGGAAGTAGTGGATATTGATGACTTTACCTTTTTAGTTGTACACGGGCATTTGCATCAGGTGAAAGCTTCCTTGATGCCACTTTCTTATCGTGCTCAAGAGCATCACGCCCAAATTGCTTGCTTTGGGCACACGCATATTGCGGGTGCGGAGAAAGTAGGAGACATTTTATTTATAAACCCGGGCAGTATTTTGTTGCCAAGGGGAAGAATGGAAAAAACATACGCGATAGCAAGCTGGGAACATTCTAAATCCGTTCGAGTGGCGTTTTATACGTTGGATGGAGAAGTGTTAGAGGATATGGAGTATGAAGTTTCAATGAATGGATAATAAAGCTGAGTCGGAAGGCTCAGCTTTTTGGTTAACAAACCTCATTAAACTATTTTTTAGTATTTTGGTCCTTCATTTCTTTTAATAAAGAAATGACCCTTTCATTCTGATCTATTAGTGTGTCATTTTGCTGTCTAATTTTCGTTAGGTCGTATAAAAACACTATTAAAATGATGATGACAAATACAATCAGTTCCATTCACTCCCTTACCACGATACAATACCAATAAAAATAGAGACGCCAACGCATATTGTTATTCTGCGTTGACATCTCCTATTATCTGTTAAAATCCTGTCATTCAGGAAAATATAGTTATGTAATGGCGTCCCAGGAGAGATTCGAACTCCCGACCCACAGCTTAGAAGGCTGTTGCTCTATCCAGCTGAGCTACTGGGACATAGTAATGAACATAAATATGGAGCGGGTGAAGGGAATCGAACCCTCGACATCAGCTTGGAAGGCTGAGGTTTTACCACTAAACTACACCCGCACACTGTAAGTGCTGAAATTTATGAAGTTTGTCTTTTTGAAGACAAGTTTCATTATATTAGTTATAAAAACGATTGTCAACCATCTTGTGAAAATTTTCGTGAGAAGTTTTGTGGCTTCTCGAAAAACGAACATTCCTTTATTATACACTAATATATTTGTTATAATTCACCTTGCTCCCTAAAATCCAAATTTTTCATAATTGGTGTGTTTGAACCGCCGGAATTAGGGTATGTTTATACTAATTTGATAAATGGGTGGGTTATATGAAAAATCGTGATAATGTAATCTTGTTTCCAGGGTTGCAAAAAAGGTTAGAGGATGAAAGTTTAGAAGCGCTTAAAGAAAAACGGTATGAGGACGCGCTGGAGACTTTCAATGCACTAATAGAAAACGAAGTCGACTCACATGAGGTGCATATGGGAAAGTTGATTTGTCTCATGGAGTTAGGTAACTATCTGGAAGTGGAAGAAGTATGCCGAAGGTTAATGGCAAAAGAAGATTCGTATTACTATGATTACATACATATTTATTTAACTTGTTTATTTCAAACAAGTCAGTATCGTGATTTAATGGAGGAATTGGATCTCGTCTTTGAACGAGAGGATATTCCTTCTATATATAAGAATCAGTTTTGGCAGCTATATGAGATTAGTAAAAAATTATTGGAAGATAAGGAAAAACAAGAAATAATTCATTTTATGGAAGAATTCAAGCGAGCAAAAAAACAACAGGATACGACAAAACAATGGTCACTTGTCATGATGTGTCATGATTTAGAGCTTAATGAAAACTTACCATTCATTCGATCATTACTTATTGATGAGGCTATTCACCCTGTGGTGAAAACGGCATTATTAGAATGGCTAAGAAAACAAGATATAGATGCTAGGGTGGAAATAACTAAATTTGAACAGTTGGAGAGCATGAAACCTAATCAATTATTACCGATGATGGACACCCCGCTGACGAAGGAAATCCTAGCTGCTTTAAGCGAGGTAGAGCAAAATAATCCATCCCAATACGAACTTATTAAACGAGTTCTAAAAAGATATCTTTATGTGCTCTATCCATTTTTGCCAAGCCAAGATTCTATCTCTATTATTGCAGAAGCACTTGTACATATAGGAAAACAATATATTGGCGACATACCTTCTGATGAAACGGACCAATCTGTTAGAAACCAAATTCAACAAATTCTTCAATTAGAAGCCTTATATTTATCTATCATCGAGGAATAAAGCGAACTGGATAACCGAACAGCTGAACATCTTGCCCTAAATTGTTGAAAGGTAAACGTATTATGTTATAATAAAGAGGTTGCAAATTTTCGAATCACATAGAATGTACACGAAAAATAATCTGCAAAACTATACTTAATGAAATATAGATGTTGGAGGGAACTAAACATGACAGCTAAATGGGAAAAACAAGAAGGTAATGAAGGAGTACTAACCTTTGAAGTGTCCGCGGATAAATTTGAAGAGGGTTTAGATACAGCCTTTAAAAAAGTGTCAAAAGATGTACAAATTCCAGGATTCCGTAAAGGAAAAATCCCACGTAAAATTTTCGAACAACGTTTCGGTGTGGAATCTCTTTATCAAGATGCAATTGATGCTGTTTTACCAGAAGCGTATTCTAATGCCATCGACGAAACTGGTATTGAACCAGTAGACCAACCATCTGTAGATATTGAAAATATCGAAAGAGGTCAAAACTTAGTATTCACGGCTACGGTTACAGTAAAACCGGAAGTGAAGCTAGGAGATTATAAAGGACTTGAAGTAGAAGAACAAGATACGAATGTAACCGATGAAGATGTAGAGCAAGAAGTAAAACAACTTCAAGAGCGTAATGCAGAGCTAGTTGTAAAAGAAGAAGGTCAAGTAGAAGATGGCGATACAGTCGTTATCGACTTCGAAGGGTTCATGGATGGAGAAGCATTTGAAGGTGGAAAAGCGGAAAATCATTCTCTAGAAATTGGTTCAGGATCTTTCATTCCAGGTTTTGAGGAACAATTAGTTGGCAAAAAATCTGGAGAAGAAACAGAGATTAGCGTAACATTCCCTGAAGAATACCATGCTGAGGAAATGGCTGGAAAGGATGCTACGTTTAAAGTGAAAATTCATGAAATCAAAGCGAAAGAATTACCTGAGCTTGATGACGAATTTGCCAAAGACGTAGACGAAGAAGTAGAATCATTAGATGCATTAAAAGATAAAATTAGAAAACGTTTGGAAGAAGAGAAAGCAAACCAAGCGGACACTGAGAAACGTGAGAGCTTAATTAATCAAGCTTCTGACAATGCAGAAGTAGAAATTCCAGATGCAATGGTTGAAACAGAACTTAATCGTATGCTTCAAGAGTTCGAGCAACGATTACAAATGCAAGGAATGACACTTGATATGTACTTCCAATTCTCTGGTACAGATCAAGAGGCATTGAAAGAACAAATGAAAGAGGATGCAGCGAAACGAGTTAAAACAAACTTAACACTCGAAGCAATTGCTGCTCAAGAAGATATCCAAGTGAATGAGGAAGATGTTAACGAAGAGTTAAAATCCATGGCTTCTATGTATCAAGTAGATTCAGATCAACTTGTACAAATGCTTGGTGGAAACACGGATGCCATTAAGGAAGACTTGAAGTTCAAGAAAGCAATTGACTTCCTAGTTGAAAATAGCAAAACAAAGTAAGATAACAGACAAGGCACGATATTCATCGTGTCTTGTTTTCTCTCATTAATAAGCATCTTGTTTCGAGAATTAGATAAAGAAAAAGAAAAAACATGGAAAGTATTTTTTTTCTTTGTTCAGACATATACTATAGACACATATCGTTTGACATGAAATGTTTGGTTATACATAATAGGGTTTACATTCTTTAGCAGTACGTCTTACGGTTAAAGGAAGCAAAGGGGTTTTTAGAAAAGTATGAGACTAACTTGATTATAAGAATACCGTTATACTCTTAAAGTATTTTACTTTAGAATAATATCTTAATCTGATATTATGAGCTAAAGACGGTAAACTTGTAGAGCAAGTATTGCTTTATGGATATAGATATTTTTAACTCGAGGGGTGAATTGGATGTACAAATTTAACGAAGAAAAAGGGCAGTTAAAGTGCTCTTTCTGTGGAAAAAGCCAAGATCAGGTTCGAAAGTTAGTTGCAGGACCTGGTGTTTATATTTGTGACGAATGTATTGAACTCTGTACAGAGATTGTGGAAGAGGAATTAGGAAATGAAGAGGAAGTAGAATTCAAAGAAATTCCAAAGCCTCAAGAGATTTGCGAGATACTTGATGATTACGTAATCGGCCAAGAAAAAGCGAAGAAAAACCTCTCTGTAGCAGTATATAACCACTATAAACGTATTAATGCCGGAAAAGGTACAGATGATGTAGAGCTTTCCAAAAGTAACATTGCCATGATTGGACCGACAGGGAGTGGTAAAACGTTATTAGCTCAAACATTGGCTAGAATCCTGAATGTACCATTTGCTATTGCTGATGCTACTTCTCTTACAGAAGCGGGTTATGTAGGGGAAGATGTAGAGAACATCTTATTAAAATTAATTCAAGCTGCAGATTATGATGTGGAGAAAGCGGAAAAAGGGATCATCTACATCGATGAAATTGACAAAGTAGCTAGAAAGTCTGAAAATCCATCTATTACGAGAGATGTTTCTGGTGAAGGGGTTCAGCAAGCACTACTGAAAATTCTAGAGGGTACGGTTGCGAGTGTTCCACCTCAAGGTGGTAGAAAGCACCCTCATCAAGAATTTATTCAAATCGATACGACAAATGTGCTGTTTATTTGTGGTGGAGCATTTGATGGAATTGATCAAATTATCAAGCGACGTCTTGGTAAAAAAGTAATTGGATTTGGTGCTGATGATGTGAATCAAGATATGGATAAAGGAGAACTTTTATCGAAAGTACTACCAGAAGATTTACTACGCTTCGGTCTTATTCCAGAGTTTATCGGAAGACTTCCGGTAATTGGAAGCCTTGAGCCACTTGATGAAGAAGCGCTCGTGGAAATTCTTACAAAACCGAAAAATGCACTAGTAAAACAATATCAAAAGCTGTTCACAATTGATAACGTTGAGCTAGAGTTTGAAGATGAAGCACTTGTAGAAATAGCGAAAAAAGCTATTGAAAGAAAAACTGGTGCTCGTGGGCTTCGTTCTATTATCGAAGGAATTATGCTGGATGTTATGTTCGAACTTCCTTCCCGTGACGATATTGAGAAATGTATTATTACAAAGGACACCGTATTGCTTGAGAATGGTCGTCCAAAGCTAGTGCTTCGTGACGGAACCGTTCAAGATGAAAATAAAGAGACACCGAAAGAAAGTGCATAAATTTGTATCACGGAATCCCTTGTGAAGAACCACAAGGGATTTTTTGCGGTTGCTGGATTGGAGGATTATTAGTTTCGTTATATTCATTCGTTTATCATAATGAAGTTGGGAGATACTGACAAGTAAGACTGTTATGTGGAGGTACAACATGAATCTTGTTAGTATTGTCGTGGTAATTCAACTTTTTTTTGGAATCGTAATCGGACTTTACTTTTGGAATTTGCTACGTAGCCAGCGTACAAATAAAGTATCGATTGAAAAGGAATCAAGTAAAGAAAGAGAAAAATTAAGAGCAATGAAGTCTATTTCCTTAACGGTTCCATTATCAGAAAAGATTAGACCGACTAAGCTTGAGGATATTATTGGGCAAGAAGATGGTATCCGTGCGCTGAGAGCCGCATTATGTGGAAAAAACCCACAGCATGTGATTATCTATGGTCCTCCTGGAATTGGGAAGACCGCAGCAGCAAGGCTCGTACTTAATGAGGCGAAGCAGAAAGCAGATAGCCCGTTTCGAGGAACGTCTCCATTTGTAGAGTTGGATGCTACAACTGCTCGTTTTGATGAACGAGGTGTGGCAGATCCTTTAATTGGCTCGGTTCATGACCCTATCTATCAAGGGGCAGGAGCGATGGGCCAGGCTGGTGTACCACAGCCAAAGAAAGGGGCGGTTTCCAATGCACATGGCGGTGTGCTATTTATTGATGAAATTGGAGAGTTACACCCTATTCAAATGAATAAACTGCTTAAGGTGTTAGAGGATCGTAAAGTGCACTTTGAAAGTGCCTATTATAGTGAAGAGAATAAAAATATTCCGTACCATATCCATGACATGTTTACGAATGGCTTGCCAGCCGATTTTCGCTTAATTGGGGCTACTACAAGGATGCCGGAAGAGATACCTGCAGCCATTCGATCCCGTTGTTTAGAAATTTATTTTCGTGATTTAGAAATAGAAGAAATAAAAGAGATCGCACAGAGAGCGAGTAACAAGCTGCAATGCCAAATTGAGATTGAAGCCCTTGATACATTGTCCATATATGCTAGAAATGGTCGGGAGGCAATTAACCTTATTCAAATTGCTTCTAGTTTTACGACTCCTTCCGATCCGGTTATTAAACAAGCGGATATGGAGTGGGTGATTGAAGCAAGTAGACTAACTCCTAATATGAAACCTATAATGAAGGAAAGAACTCGTATTGGAAGTATATATGGACTGGCTGTGCAAGGTCCAAGTAGTGGTCTAGTACTGGATATCGAGACGAAGGCGTTGCCATCCGAGACAGGTGGAAGTATAAAAATTACTGGTATTGCTGAGGAAGAGCAGCTCGGAAATCAATCGAAGTCTATTCGACGAAAGAGTATGGCCAAAGGATCAAGTGAAAATGTGTTGACCTTCCTTCGTTCGATTGGAACACCTACCCATCAATATGATATCCATGTGAACTTTTCTGGTGGAATTCCTGTTGATGGACCTTCAGCTGGACTTGCCATCGCTTTATCCATTTATTCCGTAATTAATAGAGTACCAATTCGTTATGATACTGCATTTACAGGGGAAATAAGCTTGTATGGAGATATTAATCCAGTTGGTGGGGTTTTAACGAAAATCAAAGCAGCCAAGCAAGCAGGAGCAAAGCAAGTCATTATTCCGGTTGATAATATGCAAAAGGTGTTCGAGCAAATTACAGGTATAAAGATTATACCTGTTTCTACTTTCGAAGAAGCATTACCATATGCACTTTGGACAAAAGGTACGTATGATCGGACGAATAAGTTACAATTGGATAATCGAAAAGCGGATTCCGTGTGAATCATTACGTTTTACAAAAAAACCTCTTTTCTTTACACTTTAATAGAACTCGTGTAAAAAAGAAATCATAGAAGTGTTGGTTAGAGCCATACTAATGTATGGATTTCGTGTTCAGTTAATGGAGGTGCCAAAGATGTCAGAAACGAATAAAACACAACTTCCCCTCCTTCCTTTAAGAGGATTATTAGTCTTTCCATCCATGGTTTTACATTTAGATGTTGGTAGGGATAAATCTGTTCATGCATTGGAAAAAGCAATGATGGACGATCATCATATATTTCTAGCAGCTCAAAAAGAAAGTAGTGTTGATGAACCGGGAGTACAGGACATATATCGAATCGGTACAATGGCAAAAGTAAAACAGATGCTGAAATTGCCTAATGGGACTATTCGAGTACTTGTAGAAGGAATTTCACGTGGAGAAATTGTACAATTCATTGAGGAAGAAGATCAATTTGTTGTTGAAGTGCAAGAATTTAAGGACGTACACGGGGATGAAAATGAAGAAAAAGCACTGATGCGATCTTTATTAGAGCAATTTGAACAGTACATAAAAATCTCAAAGAAAATAAGTCAAGAGACGCTTGCTACTGTTTTAGATATTGAAGAACCTGGTCGATTAGCAGATATTATTACTTCTCATCTCACCTTGAAAGTAAAGGATAAACAAGAGTTGTTGGAGATGGAAGATATAAAAGAGCGTCTACAGCATCTGATTAAGCTTATTTCTAATGAAAAAGAAGTACTCAATTTAGAAAAGAAAATAGGGCAACGTGTCAAAAAATCCATGGAAAAAACGCAAAAAGAGTACTATTTGCGTGAACAAATGAAAGCCATCCAAAAAGAGCTTGGAGATAAAGATGGGAAGTCTGGAGAGGTTGGTCAATTATTAGAGCGAATTGAAAAAGCCGACATGCCAGAACGAATCGAAAAAGTGGCGAAAAAGGAATTAGATCGCTATGAAAAAATCCCACAAAGCTCTGCAGAAAGCTCTGTAATCCGAAACTATTTGGATTGGTTAATATCTCTTCCGTGGACGAAGCAAACAGAGGACAACTTAGATATTAACCATGCTGAAAAAATACTAGATGAAGACCATTACGGACTTGAAAAAGTGAAGGAACGAGTTTTAGAGTACTTAGCTGTACAGAAGTTGACGAATTCTATTAAAGGACCAATTTTATGTTTAGCTGGTCCTCCAGGCGTAGGGAAAACGTCGCTAGCTCGTTCCATTGCAAAAGCGATTAATCGGAATTTTGTTCGTATTTCCTTAGGTGGTGTTCGGGATGAAGCGGAAATCCGTGGTCATCGTAGAACATACGTAGGAGCTATGCCTGGACGTATTATCCAAGGAATGAAAAAGGCAGAAACCGTTAATCCAATCTTTTTATTAGATGAAATTGATAAAATGGCTAGTGATTTTAGAGGCGATCCTTCTTCGGCTATGCTTGAAGTATTAGATCCGGAGCAAAATAGTAATTTTAGTGATCATTTTATTGAGGAAACGTATGATTTATCCAAAGTCATGTTTATCGCAACTGCTAACAACTTAGGATCGATACCTGGTCCATTATTAGACCGAATGGAGATTATTTCGATTGCAGGTTATACAGAAGTGGAAAAACTTCATATCGCCAATGAGCATTTGCTTCCAAAACAAATAAAAGAAAATGGATTAACGAAGGGCCAAATTCAAGTAAAAGAAGAAGCCATGCTTAAACTCATTCGGACTTACACACGTGAAGCAGGAGTTCGTAGTCTTGAGCGTCAACTTGCATCTTTATGTCGAAAAGCGGCTAAGCTAATAGTTTCCGAAGACAAGAAGCGTGTAGTCATCACAGAAAAACAGCTTGAGACATTGCTTGGAAAACCTCGTTTCCGCTACGGGAGAATGGAAGAAGAGGATCAAGTTGGAGCAGCAACAGGTCTTGCATACACAACTGCTGGCGGTGACACGTTGTCCATTGAGGTTTCGTTATATCCTGGAAAAGGAAAGTTAACGTTGACAGGAAAGCTTGGGGAAGTGATGCGTGAAAGTGCGCAAGCAGCGTTTAGTTATATTCGGTCTCGAGCAGAAGAATTGGGTATTCCTACCGATTTTCACGAAAAGAACGATATTCATATTCACGTCCCAGAGGGTGCCACACCGAAGGATGGTCCTTCTGCAGGCATAACCATTGCAACAGCACTTGTATCCGCTCTAACGGGTCGTCCTGTTAAGAAAGAGGTTGGAATGACTGGTGAGATTACGTTACGCGGAAGAGTGCTACCTATCGGTGGGTTGAAAGAAAAATCATTAAGTGCCCATCGTGCAGGGTTGACAACTATTCTAATGCCAGCAGATAATGAAAAGGATTTAGAAGATATTCCGGATAGTGTTCGAGAAGGTTTAACCTTTATACCGGTAAGTCATTTAGATCAAGTATTAGAGCACGCATTAGCGGGGGAGAAGAATGAAAGTAACTAGTGCCGAGATTGTAATTAGTGCTGTTTCCAAAAAACAGTATCCTGGTGATTTCTTATCGGAAATCGCCTTAGCTGGGCGTTCGAATGTAGGGAAATCTTCCTTTATAAACAAGATGATTAACCGGAAGAGTTTAGCTCGAACATCTTCAAAGCCTGGAAAAACACAAACGTTGAACTTTTACAAAATTAATGAACAGTTTTATTTTGTAGATGTTCCCGGTTATGGCTATGCGAAGGTTTCCAAAAAGGAAAGAGAAGCATGGGGTAGAATGATTGAAGAATACTTCATGCAACGAGAGAATTTAAAGGCAGCAGTTCTAGTAGTGGACATGCGCCATGAACCGACTGTAGATGATCAGCACATGTATGAGTTTTTAAGTTATTATGAGGTTCCAATTGTAGTCATTGCTACGAAGCTAGACAAAATTGGAAAAAGTAAACGAGCGGCTCACTTGAAGAAAATTAAGCAAACCTTGCAGTTATCCAATGAGGATATTGTCATTCCGTTCTCCTCTGAAACAGGAGAAGGAAAAGAAGAAGCTTGGAGAGTGTTACAACAATTTCTTTAAGAATTCAAAGAAAGAGTACTCACGTGTGAGTACTCTTTCTTCATGTAATGGAGTAGTATTTTACTTTTTCCGGAATACTATATATACTCCGATCGCGATTAAGGTTAACGGCCAGAAGGTTTCAAAGATGTGAAAGATTTGATTAATCCATGAGAACCAAGCTGGTGTATTTCTAGAGAAGATGGCGAATAATCCAAGTGCTACTAAAAGAATCCCAGGAAGTAATCCGGATTTAGTTTTGGCATACCTCAATAAAAAAGCAGTGCCTATAATAATTAAATACATCCCCCAATGATTGATCCAAAAGGGATAATGAGCAATCGCGAATGAATGAATTCCAATCCCTAAAAGGATGACACCTGGTAGGATGTTCGAGTAATCTCTTGCACTATAACTATGAATGAGGAATGCGATCCCTAAAATCATTAATAACGTTGGCCATGAGTAAAAATCCGTTAATAAAGGTAGCTTTAGTTGTCTAAGTAGGAAGTAGACTCCAATTCCAATCAGAATATAGGCAGTGAATAAATGTTGCTTTTTCAAGGCGTTTCCTCCATTAAATTATAATAATTATTATCTAGTATTCATTTCTTGATTATATATATATTTCTTATGGTAAAGTACATACGAGCTATATTTTGAACGTCATGGAACCATTCCATCGTATCATAATTGTTTCAAAATCTGTTCACATTTTAATCAAATATAGGAAATTAGACATGTTATAATAAATGTTGATGATTTTTTTAGAAATTTGGGGGTAGATGAGTGTGCATATACTAGCAATTGGCATTAATTATAGAACAGCACCTGTGGAAGTTAGAGAGAGATTAACCTTTCCAGAGCATGATCTAGCGACGGCTATGCAATCCCTCAACAATCAAAAAAGTATATTAGAAAATGTGATTATTTCTACATGTAACCGTACGGAAATTTATGCAGTTGTGGATCAATTGCATACTGGCCGTTATTATATAAAACAATTTTTATCGGATTGGTTTCATATTGAAAAAGAAACCTTCACCTCACATTTGGAAGTGTACGAAAGTGAAGGTGCTATGCAGCATTTGTTCCGTGTTGTGTGTGGATTGGACTCTATGGTTGTTGGGGAAACGCAAATTCTAGGTCAAATGAAGCAATCCTTCTTGTTAGCACAAGAGGTAGGTACAACGGGAACCATTTACAATCAATTATTTAAACAAGCAATCACGCTAGCTAAACGTGTTCATAGAGAAACTTCTATCGGAGAAAATGCAGTATCTGTAAGCTATGCTGCTGTAGAATTAGCAAAAAAAATCTTTGGAGAATTGTCTCAAAAGCACGTAGTTATTTTAGGTGCAGGTAAGATGGGAGAGTTGGCTGCTAAAAATCTTCAAGGATCTGGTGTAGGAGAAATCACCGTTGTCAACCGGTCTATGGAGAAGGCAACAAACTTGGCCAACCAATTTAGCGGTTCTGCAGTACCGATAGATGAGCTTGGTAATACGTTAACTGATGCTGATATTTTAATCAGTTCTACTGGTGCAAAGGATTATGTAGTAACAAAGGAACTATTGCAACCTGCTTATAAAAAAAGAAAAGGGAAGCCTTTGTTTCTTGTTGATATTGCGGTACCAAGAGACATTCATCCTGATCTAGGTGAACTGGAAAATGTTTTCCTATATGATATTGATGATTTGCAAGGTGTTGTCGAAGAAAATTTAGAAGCTAGAAAGCAGATTTCAGAATCAATTGAGCTAATGATTGAAGAAGAAATTGTCTTATTCAATGAGTGGCTGCAAACGCTTGGCGTTGTTCCTGTTATTTCAGCACTCCGCGCAAAAGCGCATGCGATACAAACAGAAACAATGAGCAGTATTGAACGTAAAATGCCAAATCTCACGGATCGTGAGAAAAAGGTGTTAAGCAAACATACAAAAAGTATTGTCAATCAACTATTGAAACAGCCGATTCTTCAAGCAAAGGAATATGCATCGCAGCCAAATGCCGAGCAATCCCTTGCGATGTTTATGGAGATTTTTGGGATTGAAGAACTCGTAGAAGAACAAATCGTAAAACAAATCGAGACCAAACAAAAGGTGGTGACCCTTCCGAAGAAGGAAGAGTCTCTCTTAAAAGAAATACCGACGCTGTAATCGGGAAGGATACTCCGTATGCTAACGGTTAAATGGCTTTATGAACTTATCGTCGTTATATATGGATTAAGTGTTATTGGCTATTTTATGGATTTTGTACAACCTAACCAAAAGGTGAATCGAGTAGCCTTTTGGTTACTTAGTATGGTTTGGATTTCTCAAACCATTTTTTTGTTGCTTCAGGTTTTAAATCGGGACCATTTTCCTGTCTTGAATGTTTATGATGGGTTATACTTTTATGCGTGGGTTCTTGTAACCTTTTCCTTACTATTAAATAAGTTTTTTAAAGTAGACTTTATTGTTTTTTTTACAAATCTAATAGGATTTTTTGTGATGATGCTTCATATTTCAGCAACTGCGCAAACCCATGAATCAGCCAACATTACGCAGCTTGTTGGGGAGCTTTTAGTTGCACACATTTCCTTAGCTATTTTGTCCTATGGATTCTTTACATTATCGTTCATTCTGTCCGCTATGTATTTAGTACAGTATCGATTATTGAAAGAAAAAAGAGGGTATAAATGGTTAATGAGATTATCTAACTTAGGAACATTGGATACGCTATCGTTTCGATCAATCTTTATAGGTGTACCAAGTCTACTTATCTCCATTGTGTTAGGAGTCGTTTGGGCTTATTCATCGAATGCAGAGTTTTATTGGTATGACACAAAAACGATAGGGTCTTTAATCGTTCTTCTTGTTTACATGGCTTATCTGTTTTTACGAGTTGTTAAAAACTATCAAGGACGAACCATAGCTTTATTTAATGTTGCAGCATTTTTATGTTTATTAATTAATTTCTTATTATTTAGTTCATTATCAAGCTTTCATTTCTAATAGGAAAGGGAGGAAGAGCATTGAGAGAAATCGTAGTTGGATCAAGAAAAAGTAATTTAGCTCTTACACAAACAGATTGGGTGATTAAGCAATTACAAAATGCTGGGGCAGAGAACTCCTTTTCTGTGAAAAAAATTAGTACAAAAGGGGACCGCATTCTGGATGTAACGCTTTCTAAAGTAGGAGGAAAGGGACTGTTCGTTAAAGAAATCGAGCAAGCGATGTTTGATGGAGAGATAGATATGGCAGTTCATAGTATGAAGGATATGCCATCTGAGCTTCCAGAAGGATTAACGATTGCTACCATCCCTGTACGTGAAGACCATCGCGATGCATTTATTTCCAATGACCATGTGAAACTGATGGATTTACCTTCAGGAGCGGTTGTAGGGACAAGTAGTCTTCGTAGAGGGTCACAACTTCTTGCTGTTCGTCCCGATTTAAACATCAAATCGATTCGAGGGAATATTGAAACTCGTCTTCGCAAACTAAAGGAAGAAGATTTTGATGCGATCATTCTGGCAGCAGCTGGTCTACTTCGTATGGGCTGGGGAGAAGACATTGTGACGGAATTCTTAGATCCTGATTTATGTGTTCCAGCAGTTGGACAAGGTGCGTTGGCCATCGAGTGTCGGAAGGACGATACGGAATTGTTAGAGCTTTTAGAAAAAATTAAAGACGATCATACAACAAAAACCGTTACTGCAGAGCGTAGATTCTTACATCTTATGAATGGTGGTTGTCAAGTACCGATTGCTGGTTATGCTTATTTAGAAAAGGATGAAGTCATCTTATCTGCACTTATTTCTACATCGGATGGGAAAACAGTGTTGAGAGAAACGGTTCGTGGAAAAGACCCATTGGCGGTAGGAGAAGAAGCAGCAAACCGCATGAAAGATAGAGGCGCTCAAGAGATTGTGGATGAAGCAATCGAGGAGATCGATAACGGATGAGCAAGCCTTTATTAGGCAAACATATTTTAATAACGCGCAGCAAGGAGCAAGCACCGCCTTTGGTCCATCTTATGGAAAGAGCTGGTGCAATCCCTGTTGTCGTTCCATTGTTAACCTTTAAAAGGATTGAGTCAGAAAAGAACAGAAAAACCTTACAACAACTTCACGAGTTTACATGGGTGTTTTTTACGAGTGCCAATGGCGTGAAGTTTTTTTTCGATTACATAGAGATGCTTCAGATTCCACAAGAAACATTATCGTCTATCCAATTCGCGGTTGTGGGAAAAAAAACCGAACAAGTCTTGCAATCCTATGGATACCGTGCTGATTTTCAGCCAAGCCAATTCGATGGAAATAGCATGGCAAAGCAATTTGTGAAACAACATGAAACAGCATCGATACAAATTTTACTTATTAATGGAAACCTATCTAAACAGGATGTACAAGCTCAATTGGAGGCAGAGCATATAGATGTAGAAATATGTGTTATATATGAGACAATATTCAATGTAGAGGAACAATTCACTCTTCAAAAGGCAGTATCCACAGGGGCGATTGATGCTTATACGTTTACTAGTCCTTCCACGGTTCAGGCATTTTGTGAATTCTTACAAGAAGAGCAAGGACAGCTGGAGCATATTAAGAGGGAAAAAGTATGTGTATGTATTGGGACGACAACAGAACAGGAAGCAAGGAAACTAGGCTTTACATGTATATTAGTTCCAGAAGAATTCACTATTGATGAAATGGTGAGGGTTTTAGAAGAACACTTTTCAGAGGAAAGGATAGATACATATGAGTAAAGAATTTAAAAGACATCGTAGATTACGGTCCTCCACAAACATGAGAGCGTTAGTGAGAGAAACAAAACTAACAACGGACGATTTAATTTATCCGATATTTGTAGTAGAGGGAAATACGGTAAAAAAAGAAGTTCCATCTATGCCAGGCGTTTTTCAAGTTTCCTTGGATAACTTAACGGAGGAAATGAACGAATTAGTTCGTTTAGGAATTCGTTCTGTTCTATTGTTTGGGATTCCAAAAGAAAAAGATGAAGTGGGTTCCCAAGCGTATTGTTCGACAGGCATTGTACAAGAAGCACTTCGACAAATTAAAAAAGAGGTACCAGAGCTTATAACCATTGCAGATACGTGCCTATGTGAATATACGTCTCATGGCCATTGTGGTGTTATTCATGACGGAGATGTACAAAATGATGAATCGTTAAAACTTCATGTTAAAACGGCCATCAGCCAAGCGGAAGCAGGAGCCGATATTATTGCACCATCTAATATGATGGATGGTTTTGTGGCAGAGATCCGTAAAGGACTAGATGAGGCAGGTTACGCTCACATTCCAATCATGTCTTATGCCGTGAAATATGCATCTGCTTTTTACGGTCCATTTCGTGATGCAGCAGAAAGTACTCCACAATTTGGAGATCGTAAAACGTATCAAATGGATCCGTCAAATCGTAGAGAAGCACTTAGAGAAGCACAGTCTGATATCGATGAAGGTGCAGATTTTCTTATTGTAAAACCAGCATTATCTTATCTAGATATTATGCGTGAAGTGAAGGACCGTTTTGATGTGCCAGTTGTAGCGTATAACGTAAGTGGAGAATATTCCATGGTAAAAGCGGCAGCATTGAATGGATGGGTAGATGAAAAACAAATTGTTTTAGAAAAGCTGACGTCGATGAAGCGAGCTGGAGCCGATATTATTGTCACCTATCACGCAAAAGACGTAGCAAAATGGTTGAGCGAATAGAAAAGGAAGTGTAGACATGCGTAGTTATGATAATTCTGTAGATGCCTATAAAGAAGCAGTGGATTTATTACCGGGTGGGGTGAACTCACCGGTTCGTGCGTTTAAATCCGTAGGAATGAATCCTATTTTTATGAGTAAAGGAAAAGGGTCAAAAATTACCGACATAGATGGTAATGAATATATTGACTATGTATTAAGCTGGGGTCCATTAATATTAGGACATGCGGATGATCGTGTCGTGGAAAAATTGAAAGAGGTTACGGAAAATGGGACGAGCTTCGGAGCCCCAACCTTAATGGAAAATAAGCTTGCCCAATTAGTCATTGATCGTGTTCCTTCTATTGAGATGGTAAGAATGGTGAACTCTGGAACGGAAGCTACCATGAGCGCCTTGCGTTTGGCCCGTGGTTACACTGGAAGAGACAAAATACTTAAGTTTGAAGGTAACTATCACGGTCATGGGGATTCCCTCTTAATAAAAGCGGGTTCAGGTGTAGCTACGCTCGGTCTACCTGACAGTCCTGGTGTACCAGCATCCATTGCGCAAAATACAATTACGGTACCGTACAATGATTTAGAAAGTGTTCGTTATGCATTCCAAGAGTACGGAGATGATTTAGCAGCTGTAATCGTGGAGCCTGTCTCAGGGAATATGGGCGTTGTACCTCCAGTAGGAGATTTCCTGCAAGAGCTTCGAGGAATCACCGAAGAAAATGGAACGCTCTTAATTTTCGATGAGGTAATGACAGGCTTCCGTGTAGGGTATCAATGTGCCCAAGGCCACTTTGGTGTAACACCTGACTTAACATGCTTAGGAAAGGTAATTGGTGGTGGGCTTCCTGTTGGTGCTTATGGTGGGAAACGAGAAATTATGGAACGAATTGCACCAGTCGGTGACATTTATCAAGCTGGTACTCTTTCAGGAAACCCGCTAGCTATGACCGCTGGTTATGAAACGCTTAATGCGTTAGATGAATCTTCCTACGTGGATATGAATAAAAAAGTAGATCGATTAATAGAAGGGTTCCAAGCAGCGGCGAAAGAGTTCGAAATCGCATTACAAGTAAATCGTGCGGGTTCGATGGTTGGTTTTTTCTTTAATGAAGAGCCAGTAATTAATTATGAAACAGCAAAGAACTCAAATGTTGAATTTTTTGCAGCTTATTACCGTGAAATGGCTGAACAAGGTATCTTCCTACCACCATCTCAATTTGAAGGACTATTCCTTTCAACAGCTCATAGTGATGAGGATATTGAAAAAACAATCGAAGCAGCAAGACATGCATTTTCCAAATTAAAATAAAAAATGGCCACAAGTTTTAACTTGTGGCCATTTTTTATTTGATAGGAATGGTATTGCAATTGTGTCATACTGGCCAACTCGTAGCATTTTGTATTTATTTTCCATCATACTTTGGTATAGTAAGAGCAAACTATTCTGGTTAGGACAAGTAATACATCAACTTATTAATCAACAAAATAAAAAAACTAGTATGGAAAGGATAAGTAGATGAAAACTGAAAAATCTGTTCAAGACCGGCAGGAAACTAGAGCTGAATTACTTAAACATATTGAAGAACTTAGATGTTTAATGGTTAAAACAATCAAAGATAAAGGACTAGACCATCCGAAAACAATAGAGGTTAGCCAACAGCTAGATTGCTTACTTAATAAATTTGAAAGTAAAGTGTAAAAAGGAATATGGGTCACATTTTCCAATGTCAATCCTTATTAAATAGAGGCAATATTATGGCAATGTTTAGATAAATAGGTTACACAGGAACTCCTACGGATTTGTGGGATATCTAATTGAAAATCAACTGTAGGGGATGGACAGTGCAGAATAAAATAGTGGTAGTATTCTATGAGACTTGTCTTCATTTATTATATAGCATTCTTCATGTAGTGCTCCATTAGACGCGTAACATTATTTAATGTGAACTTTTTTGTAAAAGTTGGAATTTTTACAGGGATGTAATGCTAAAATGGAAGTATCACGAATAAAAGGGGATGATATAGGTGAATCCACAAGAAAGTAGTAGCCCAGTTGTTCAGGCTGAAATGCTCATTCGTCGTCCTGTTGAAGAAGTATTTGATGCTTTCGTGAACCCTGAAATCACTACGAAATTTTGGTTTACAAAAAGTAGTGGTACATTAGCGAAAGGAAAGGTTATACGATGGGAATGGAAAATGAATGGCGTATGGGACAAGATATTTGTTCGAGATTTAGAAGTAAATCGTCGGATTGTAATAGAATTTTCTGATCGAACGTTTATGGAGTGGACGTTTCTTGAAAAACCGGAAAACCATACGTTTGTTAGGATTGAACATTACGGATTTGATAGTTATAATGTGGCTTCGGTGAATCGGGCCATGGATTCTATGGGGAATCTTACGGCGGTCCTATGTGGCTTGAAAGCACTTCTTGAACATCATATTCGATTATATTTTATAGAGGATCAGAACCCGGACATACTCGTACAACAATAAAGAAAGGAAGACATTCTTCTTGGTAAGAATGTCTTATTTACTCATAGTGTCAGATGTTAATCAACTTTATCCTTCTCTACAATATCCTTCACCACATCTTCCAACGTTACACTTTCTAGCATTTTCTCCATTGCATGCTGTGCAGTGGACAGGATTGGGATAATGGTATCCTGTATATTTCTTCCAACGATGCATTTCGGATTAGGGTTATCATGTACATGGAATAGTTCATTTTCTGGAACTACTTGTACTGCTTTGTAAACATCAAGTAATGTAATGTCGGACAATGGTTTAGCTAGCTTGCTACCCGCCACCCCAGGACGTACTTCAAGGAGCCCAGCTTTTTTAAGCATTCCATTAATTTTTCGAATTAGTGCAGGATTGGTATTTACGCTTTCTGCAAGATATTCCGATGAACTGATTCCATCCTTATTGAAATCAATGAGAGAAAGAATATGGACACCAACAGAAAAACGACTACTTATGGACATGAAGACACCTTCTAACTTGTCATGAATTAAATCTTTCTGGTTACATTATTATTATAGCGAACTTTATAGGTATAATCACGAAATCCTAGTTCGAATAAATTGACAGTTACTTTATATGTAATTAATATGGTTACAGGTAATGATTTTAATTACAAGTTACGGAGGGATAAAAGTGAAATATTTAATGACGGGTGCCACGGGGAAATTAGGGAGTAAAATTGTCGATATTTTATTAGAAAAAGTACCGGCCAAACAACTGGCAGTTAGTGTACGTCAACCTGAAAAGGCAGAACATTTGAAAGCGAAGGGGATAGAAGTACGCCAAGGGGACTTTGACTATCCAGAAACATTAGATAAAGCATTTAAAGGAATAGACCGTCTTCTCATTATTTCAGCAGACGGAGATAATGAAACGAGAAATAGACAACATAAAAATGCTGTCGAAGCTGCGGCTCGAGCAGGTGTGAAATTTATAGCCTATACAAGTATTGCAAATGCTAAAGAGAGTAACATGTTTCTCGCCCCCCCACATCAAGTTGCAGAGGAAGCGATTTTAAAAACTGGCATTCCTTATTCATTCTTAAGAAACAATTGGTACCTGGAAAATGAATTGGGTACGATTCAAGGTGTTCAGGCTGGAGCGCCATGGGTTACATCAGCTGGAGAAGGAAAAGTCGGATGGGCGTTACAACAAGACTACGCAGAAGCAACTGCAGCTGTTCTAGTAGGGGCGGAACATGATAATACAATATATGAATTGTCTGGCACTTTATACACACAAGATGAATTAGCACAAACGGTGGGTGAGATTTTAGGGAAAAATATCCCCGTTCAACATGTTGATGATAAAACATATGCAGAAACGATGAAACAGGCTGGTTTACCTGAGGCTATATTGCCGATGCTTGTAGAAATTCAAAAAGGAATCCGTAATGGAGAACTAGCAATTGAAAGTAATGATTTTGAAAAAATACTTGGACGTCCGGAGACACCATTGAAGGAAGCTTTAACTCGTCTACTAAATCAATAAGAATAGAAGGTCATGCTCCTTTACAAAGGGTACACTTTATAAAGGAGCATGACCTTTTTATATTTTAAATAAATTAAAAATATGGAAAAAGTGTTACAATAAGACAAGGAAGGTAATGGGGGAGGAGGGGCGTACGAGTGGAGAAATGGGATGTTTATGATAAGAATAGAAAATTTTTACACCGTACACATGAACGAGGAGTTCCCATAAAGGATGGGGATTATCACATTGTCGCACATGCTTGGATTAGAAATAACCAAAAGCAGCTTCTGTTAACGAAACGTCATCCTAATAAGCCATTTGGTGATTTGTGGGAATATCCTGGTGGTTCCATCATGATTGGTGAAAGTAGTTTGCAAGGTGTTTTGAGAGAGATTAAAGAAGAAATTGGAGTCAATTTAGATCCAAACAATGCAACGTTGTTAAAGACCGAACGTCGGGATCAATATCACGACTTTAACGATATTTGGCTATTTGATCAAGAGGTGGACCTTTCGGAAACATCACTCCAACCAGAGGAAGTTATGGATATTAAATGGGTTTCAAAGGACGAATTAAATGAGATGGAAGAAGAGAATTTGTTAGTTCCACTTGTCTATATAAAAGAACTCTTTGATTAATTGAGGTACATACATGATTATTACAACTGCAGGGCGGACTTCTAGAGACATGACCATTAGAGCAAAGGAAATGGCGAAGAAATATAATATTCCCTATGTGTCAAGAGACGGGATTTCCATAACCAAGCTGAAGGACTTACATAAAAAAGATATTGTCGTAGTAGGGAGAGATGGCTTGTCGATTTCACCATTATCCGCTGACATCTCTCTTTTCTTTCATCCGAATCTTGCGATGGTAAGGGCAAAGCGGTTGCTACAAGGTGAGGAAGACCCTTTTATTTCCGTAGCAGGATTGAGACCAGGAAAGTCCCTATTGGACTGCACATTAGGATTGGCTTCGGATAGTATCGTTGCTAGTTTAGTTGTCGAATCAAATGGTTCGGTAGTTGGAGTGGAAGGCAATCCCTCTCTTTATTTGTTAGCGAAGGAAGGACTATCTACCTTTCATAGTGGAAGAGATGCTTTTGATCGGGCGATGAGAAACGTACATGTCGTTCATAGGGATCATCTTCGGTTTTTAAAAGAAACCGAAGATGATGCGTTCGATGTCGTGTATTTTGACCCGATGTTTACAACCGGTGTAAAGACATCTGAAGGAATAAATGCGATTCGAACCCTCGCATTACAGTCAGAGCTAACCGACGAGCTGATTCATGAAGCAAAGCGAGTAGCAAGAGAACGAGTTGTACTGAAGGATCACTGGAAAAGCGATCGTTTTAAAAACCTCGGATTTGTCCAGCACCGAAGAAAAACCTCCTTATTTCATTACGGAACAATAGAATGAAAGGATTATGATGAATGACTATACTTTCATAAACGGTGATACATGATGTTTCTAAAACGAATTACATTGCTACGTGAGGAAATTCCATCTATGGATGACTATCCATTTTCTATTCCATCCATTAAGTCGCTTGAAGAAATACATATTAATCAACATGTAACCTTCTTTGTCGGAGAAAATGGTTCAGGTAAATCTACCTTACTTGAAGCCATCGCGGATAAATGTGGCTTTCATACGGCTGGAGGTGGGCGAAATAATCAATACGAAGTCCATGCCTCTGAGTCTGCCCTAAGTGATTACATCCGGCTATCATGGTTACCAAAGGTAACGAATGGTTTTTTTCTTAGAGCGGAGTCCTTTTATAACTTTGCTTCTCATATAGACTCACTAGGTAACTATGAAGCGTATGGTGGAAAGTCTTTGCATCACCAATCACATGGAGAGTCCTTTCTATCGCTTTTTTTAAATCGTTTTGGTGGAAAAGCTATATATCTATTAGATGAACCAGAGGCTGCTCTTTCCCCGGCTAGACAGCTAACATTCTTAAAAATCATCCGAGACCTAGCTTCTGAAGGAAAAGCACAGTTTCTAATTGCCACACATTCACCAATCTTGCTAGGATATCCAGGTGCAGAAATACTGAGCTTTGATCATGATCAAATCACAAGTGTCGATTATGAAAGTACGGAACATTATCAAATTACGAAATATTTTTTAAATCAAAAAGAGAAATTATTAACCGAGTTATTTCGTGAAGAATGAAGGGCAAAAACCCTCGAATTGGATCAGGTGTCTTTGAAGTTTCTTTCGTGAAACATTTTCGTTAAAGAAGCCGTATATAATATTTAGGAAATAATTTCCAGGATTTTGTGGGAAGGAGCGGCTTATGTGTATGGCTTAGGATTAGAATTTTGGTCGAGGTTGTTCGTTATACTTGGAATTGCTTTATTGTTGATCTCTTTGTTTAATGCCCTCATGAGGAAAGTATTGAACGTCAAAAGGAGGAAATTTTTTTCTTATAATCACGTCAATGATCGACATAAAAAATTGGATTGGTTCATTAGAATTGGGTTTATAGGGATGGTGATTTTATCTTATCCATTTACTCTTCAACCATACTCGAATTGGTTTTTGCAACCGTGGTTTTTAATCTTCGTGTTTTTCATTGCCTCCGAAACAGTGAGAGCTATTATGGAATACAAATATGCTAAAAATCGAAGAGATTATTTGTACACACTAAGTTCACTCCTCTTTGTTACTGTGTTGTTGACCATCTTATTTTCCACGCAATTCTTTGGATTTATTGATTAGGAACTCATTTCGAGCTAGGAGCGATGCTATGATAAAAACAGATAGGTTTTACGTCGAAACGGTAGGAACTGGAACACCATTGTTGTTCCTTCCTGCAGCTGGTTTTTCTGGGAAAGAGGGATTAAACATAGCTGAACACTTGAAAGACAAATTTGAAACACACTTAATAGATTTACCGGGCTTGGGAAGAAGTAAAAGGATGGATGGTAAAGTTACGTCGATAAGCATGGCCAACTGGGCCAAAGATTATTTAGATCAGCAAGGGATAGCTAAAGCATTATTAATTGGGCATTCATTGGGAGGAGCAATTTGGCTAGCACTTGCAGTTCACTATCCTGAACGTGTAAAGAAGCTTATTTTGCTTGATCAGGGACATAAACCCTATCCTAGAGTTCCCAAAGCAGAATTTGGAATATATAGCTTTGCTTTTCCTTTTCTAAATAGTTGTGTCTATTTATTTGGAGAACGATTCTTGAATAAGCTAACCAAGTTGTTTACTCAAGAGGAGAAAGAACGAAGAGATATAAACAAAGAGGTTATGGAATTCTGCAATCAAACTAATATCCAAACAAATCGTTATGTAAAAATAGCAATCGAAGATGCACCGGATTTTTCATCGGATGCACTCCCTTTATTGTTAGGTTATTATAACCTTCATCTGCCAAATCTTTTAAAGCAAGTTCGTGTCGAGACGTGTCTTTTCTATGGTACATTTGAACAAATATAAATAAAAAAGAACATAGGCAAACGATCAAGCATATCGAGAAAAGGATGAAACAGACCAACTTCGTTTCCTTTTATCCTATTAAAAGCGGACATTACGTGCATTGGAGTCAAAATTTCTCACATGATTATTTAAAGAATTGTCTAGAGAAGGATATGAAGATTGGATAGAAACCTTCCGCTAGATAAAATCCCCTACATAGTATGCAACCTTTAATTTTTGACTATGTGAAAATAACGTCTTGGCCGATACGTTCATTTAACGTTGAAAGACATTTTCGCTACGGCATGATTAAAGAGATTCATCCGTCCTTTCTTGGCAAAAAAAGAGTCGAGTCAAATTCGATGTATTATTTTAAAGTGGATATGAGGAGAAGAATGATGGATTGGGCAAAGAGAATAAATAATGTGTTAGATTACATAGAAGAGCATTTAGATGAGGAGCTAGATTATAAGACTTTAGCACAACTTGCATACAGTTCCGAGTACCATTTTTCAAGGATATTTTCTTCCATAACAGGAGTGCCACTGTCGGAGTATATAAGACGTAGAAGGTTAACGAGAGCTGCTTTTGAATTGCAAAATGGTAGTCGTGTGACCGATGTAGCACTGAAGTATGGGTATGATTCTGTCGATGCTTTCACGCGTGCTTTTAAACTTACACATGGCATAACACCTTCGATTGCGAAAAAAGGTGGTATTTCTTTAAAAGCTTTTCCAAAACTTTCTCTCCAGCTTTCGATAAAAGGAGACACGGAAATGGAATATCGTATTGAGCAATTAGATTACGAATTGAGAATTGTTGGAATAAAAAAACCTGTTCAAACAAGCAGGGCTTTTAAAACAATACCGACCTTATGGAACACTGCCAAAAAGGACGGTCTCCTGCAACAATTAAAGGATATGGCATGGGAGAATCCAAAATGTACGTTGGAAAGTATCCTTGGAGTTTGTGGAAAAGAAGCTGCAATATTAGATGATGAATTTGACTACTTGATGGGGGTTCGGTATGATTCAAATCCGCCAAACGGTATGGAAACTATGATTCTCCCTCCGACAACATGGGCAGTGTTTCCTAATATTGTTGATGCATGGAGACGCTTGTACACAGAATGGGTACCAACCTCTGGGTATGAATTAGCGAATTTACCTTGTATTGAATGCTATTACGGACCAGGACATAAACCTAGGCATGAATTATGGGTACCACTTTCGAAAAATTAGTGGAGTGTATGAAAAAAGTAACCATTCGGTTACTTTTTTTTATGAACAAGCGTATTAAAATAACTAGAAAAAAGAAGCAAAGACCCGTACCAAAAAAAGGTGACTGGAACACTTTTGAACTTCGTTTTTATTAATCCAGATTGTTTAAGAGCTGAGTCCAGCAGAACATGAAAACTAACCATGAATAACGGGTATCTCATGCCCTTTTTAGTGGAGGTAATAGTAGCCACTAATGTTAACATAAGACTATACAAAGGCGCTAGAATGAAGTGCTCCGTCCATGTATGAAACCATCCACGTCCAAAGCGAATATATCGTTTGGAAGCAAACAGAAACATTGTCGTAATGCTCAAGACTTCTGTTGATAAAAAATGTGCAATGGTTAATGCATACTTTCTTTGTTGAGAAAGGGCTTTATAAAAGAAATCACTGTTATAAAAATAAATCGTTAAAAAAAACAAGGTATAGATTGGTTTCCACCAATATACCTTATATACGTTAAGCTTCATAAACAGCTTTTCAATTCCATAATAGATGAAGCTAGCAAGAATCTTCCATTTCCAGTTTTTTTGACAAAGTGTTAAGTATGTGGCAGAGACAGGGACATATAAGGCTTGTGATAGAATAGCACCTAAAATAACATCGAAAACTCGTTTTTTCATAATTGATGGCTTATATCGATAACCATGAAATACATTTAGAACGAAGTATTCAAAAAGATACGCAAAGCCAATATTGGAAACAAGGAGTAGCCAAGTATTTTTGTTGTTTTTCTTTTTCCATAGTATAGCAACAATTCCAAGGTGAAAAATAGCTAGTAGAAAAAATGGAAAGGATTGTTTGTTTATAGCATTCCGTTTTCTCACGTCATCCCCCCTCCATACATAAATCAATTTTCTCTGTTAGGCTGTCTTATTCTCTTCATTTTATAACGAGGTCTATTTGTTAAGTCGATTTTTTTCTCCCTTCCTACACTCGCTATAACTAATGTGCATAAATGCATTTATGTCCTCATATATCTGGAGTGAGGGAAATGTTCGAACAGCTTTTTTGTATTTTGAGGGGAGGAGTTCATGTTGACTGACGGACAATCCGTTTTTAGCTTTGATTTAAATGAATCCTTATGGTTTAAAAAAGGACAGGAAGTAGAAGAAATAATGGGAATTTCTTTAGATCCGGAAATATCTATTCAAGAATATGACGATTTTGTTTCCATAAGAGGAGTTATTGAACTGAAGGGCGAGTATTTCCAGGTGCAAGATCAAGACTGGGATTCTGACGACATTCTAACCCTTCGAGATCATCCTTCACAACGTATGGTTGAGCGTGTAGAAAGCTATGACGATGGAGTAAATGAATTTTTTCACACGTTTCCAGTAGAAGTATCCATTCCGAAGTATCGAATCCATGAGTTAGATGACGTGATGGTCGGAATCGAATCCTTTGATTATGAGCTTCCAGAGAATAGCCAATTAAAGTTGATGGCTAAGATTTCGATTCATGGGGTACTGGAGGAACCAACCTTTGAGGAATCATCTTCTAGTCCTGAGCGTGATGAAGCGGAAGAGCCGATTGAATACGCTCAACCAACATATGAAGATGCGAACGAGAAAGTGGAATCGTTTGAGTTGGATGAAACATTTGAGTTTGATGTAAAAAATCGTTCGGAAGAGCCCCAATCGGAAACAGATGTTCCAGATGAATTCGTAGAACCTCCATTGGATCCTATACTGGAGGATGACGACGAGGAATTTGGTGAGGAAGTTAAAGTGGAAGAGGCGAAAGAGAAAATAGAAGAACCATCGAAAGGAAAGGCGAAGAAAAAGAAATCGCAATCCATTGCTGAATTCTTTGCAAGTACTGCTAAAGGGAAGGGTATCGATGAAACAACTCCTTTGGTAGAGGAGAAGCCGAAGCAGCTTGATATTACGCCAGAGGAGTTGCTGAATGAAGATCGGGATGAAGGAGATGCACCAGATCCAACATATCTATTAAATATTTTTGAAGAAGCGGAAGAGCAATATACAAGATTAAAAATGTGTATTGTTCAGGAGTCCGATACATTAGAAAAGATTGCAGAGCGGTATCAAGTATCTCCATTAGTAATTTCAAACAAAAATCGTTTATTATCAGATGATTTAAAAGAAGGCCAAATTCTATACATTCCTTCCAAATAACTGGATGTGTTTAAATTCTCTGTTGCATCAAGAGTGACAAAATCCCTTGCCACATCTATTCGTGTCAAGGGATTTTACGTATTTCAAATCCGTTACTATATGCGTTAAAACTGGAGTGAATAAAATGGACCACATTCAAGAGGTACTAGAAAACTACCAGATTGCTTCAACGAATATCATTCCTATAACGTCAAGAGTATATAAGATTCAAAGCCATCATTTGTCCTTTGCTCTAAAACGATCCAAGCTAGATGAGAATTCCCTCAGGAAATGGCAGCAGGTTTACAACATTGCAAACAAACAGCATCTATCCTCCATCTTGCCGGTGTTTTTAACAAAGGGACAGGATATTTCTTATTTGTATGATGGCAACTATTATTATCTTAGTCCATGGTGTGAAAGTAGAGAAGTGGATGAGCCAGAGCATGAAATGGAATCCTTTATGAAAGAATTAGGAACCATCCATAAACAATCGAAACAATCCTATCCATTCGATCGACAGCTCGCTGGAAAGCAAATTAAAAAAGAAAAGAAGCAGTTAAATCAAATGGAACACAGACTAACATCCTATGTGGAAAAGTTCGAACGAAGACGATATATGGCACCGTTTGAGTTACGTGTTTGCACACATTATCGTGATTTGATTCGAGCTTTTCACGTATTACATGAGTGGTATGATACGTATTTGGAGGAAATAGAGAAAATGACCTCCATTACCATTTCTCTTTGTCATGGCAATCTCCGTTCCTCACATAAGGTGTTTCAACAGGACATGACGTATTTTATTAATTGGGAACATGCTTATTTTGGGCCACCTGTACAAGATTTGGCTAGCTACTTATTTTATGAGGCGAAGTATCATGATAACCGCATTGATTATATAATCCAATCACTACCTGTATATGAAGCTTCTAATCCACTTGAAGAATACGAAAAAAACTTATTGGCTATCCATAGTTTAAATCCAAGCTATTATATGAATGTTATTCAGCGTTATTTAAAGAGGGAATACAAGCGGCCACAGCCCTTTCAAATTCGTTATTTGGAATACCATTATCGAAGAATCATTGCTGGTTTAAAGCTTCAGCAAAGAATCAAAGAACTTAGAGAACAAAATATGGAGGAATCATCCGCTACAGATTAAATCCATTTCAAATAAAAAGCTAGGTATATTCCTAATAAGATTCCACAAAGAAGGACATCAAATGTTGTCGGAAAAAAAATCGTCCGAATGGCTTGAAAGATTAATAGTGGTAAAGTAACGTTTTCGCAGACAACTAAACAATTTCGTGCCCATGGTGGCAATTTATAGCGATAAAATCGTGACATCATTCTACCCCTTCCATCATTTTGGTGTATTCTATGAATGGACAGACCTATTTTGTGCATGAACCAGGTTTTTGCCAAGTTTTCCTTCTCTATTGACTTTTTTGCAGATTTTTGGATAAAATAACAAATAACATAGAACAGTTAAATGCGAAGATGGGAAGAGTACAAAGGAAACACCTAAAGAGAGGGAAATCATTTGCTGAAAGATTTCCTAGGAATGTGCACTTTGGAAGGTCACCCCGGATGCAGCTTCTTTGAACGTCTTTTAGTAGAAGAAGCCGGTTGAAAGCCGTTATTTGATGAGTGTGCAGTCCTTTGGTGTCTGCAAATAAAGGTGGTACCACGGAGATAGTCCTTTTCGTCCTTTTTTGGATGAAAAGGGTTTTTTTATTGGTTTGGCTGAACTCGCGGCAAAAAAGGGACAAAAAGAAAACTAACTGTTCATAGATATAAAGGAGGAAAACGTAATGGAAGAGAAACAACAGCCTTCATTACCACCAAAATATGATTCGACTTCTGTAGAAAAGGATCGCTATCAGTTTTGGTTGGATGGAAAGTTTTTTGAAGCAACAGGGGACGAACGTAAACAGCCCTTTTCAGTGGTCATTCCTCCCCCAAATGTAACTGGGAAGCTTCACATCGGTCACGCGCTTGATTTGACGTTACAGGATATTATTACTCGCTATAAGAGAATGCAAGGGTATGACGTTTTATGGCTACCTGGTATGGATCATGCAGGAATTGCAACACAAGCCAAGGTAGAAGCAAAGCTCCGGGAGCAAGGTGAAAATAAATACGATTTAGGACGAGAAAAATTTGTGGAGCGTGTTTGGGACTGGAAAGAAGAATATGCGGATTTTATTCGTCAACAATGGGCAAAGCTAGGTCTTGGTTTAGACTATAGTCGAGAGCGTTTTACATTAGACGAGGGTCTTTCCAATGCGGTTAAAGAGGTATTCGTAAGTCTTTATGAAAAAGGGCTTATATACCGTGGCGAATATATCATTAACTGGGATCCTGCAACGAAAACAGCTCTATCTGACATCGAAGTTATTTATGAAGATGTACAAGGGCATTTTTATCATATGCGCTATCCATTAAAAGACGGTTCTGGTTATATAGAAATTGCTACAACACGCCCAGAAACGATGCTAGGTGATACAGCAGTTGCGGTACATCCAGACGATGAGCGTTATAAACACTTGATTGGAAAAACGGTTGTTTTACCGATTACGAATCGAGAAATTCCGATTGTCGGAGATGATTATGTAGACATGGAATTTGGTTCCGGTGCAGTTAAAATTACTCCGGCACATGATCCGAATGACTTTGAAATTGGAAATCGTCATGATTTAGACAGAATTCTTGTCATGAATGAAGATGGTACGATGAATGAGAAGGCTGGTAAATATCAAGGACTAGATCGCTTCGAATGTCGCAAACAAATTGTTCAGGATTTACAAGACATGGACGTTCTGTTCAAAATAGAAGACCATACACATTCTGTTGGACATTCTGAGCGAAGCGGAGCAGTCGTGGAGCCTTACTTATCTACCCAATGGTTTGTGAAAATGCAACCATTAGCAGATGCTGCGGTTGAATTACAAAAGAATGCCGATGAAAAAGTGAATTTTGTTCCAGAGCGTTTTGAAAAGACGTATTTACACTGGATGGAAAACATTCGTGATTGGTGTATTTCGAGGCAGCTATGGTGGGGCCATCGTATTCCTGCGTGGTATCACAAAGAAACTGGAGAAATTTATGTGGGCAAAGAAGCTCCAGCTGACCCAGAAAATTGGGAGCAAGATGAAGATGTATTAGATACATGGTTTTCTTCTGCGCTCTGGCCATTTTCAACAATGAACTGGCCTAATGAAGATGCGGAAGACTTCAAACGATACTTTCCAACAAGTGTACTCGTAACAGGCTTTGATATTATTTTCTTCTGGGTAGCCCGCATGATTTTCCAATCACTAGAGTTTACGGAGAAACGTCCGTTTGACGACGTATTAATCCATGGACTCGTTCGAGACCCACAGGGTCGCAAAATGAGTAAATCACTAGGCAATGGAATCGATCCGATGGAAGTAATCGAAAAATATGGTGCGGATTCTGTACGGTATTTCTTAGCAACTGGAAATACACCAGGTCAAGACATGAGATTCAATTGGGAAAAAGTTGAATCTACATGGAACTTTATTAATAAGATTTGGAATGCTTCTCGTTTTGCCTTGATGAATATGGAAGGCATGACTTACGACGAAATTGATTTAACTGGTGAAAAATCGGTTGCAGATAAATGGATCTTAACACGGTTAAATCAAACTATTGAGCAGGTCACAAAAAACGTGGATAAATATGAATTTGGCGAAGCTGGAAGATATCTATATAACTTCATTTGGGATGATTTTTGTGACTGGTATATTGAAATGGCGAAACTACCTCTTTATGGGGAAGATGAAGTAGCTAAGAAAACGACAAGATCTATCCTTGCTTATGTATTAGACCATACCATGAGAATGCTCCATCCGTTTATGCCGTTCGTAACAGAAGAAATTTGGCAGTCGTTGCCTCATGAAGGAGCTTCGATCGCGGTTTCCAAGTGGCCACAAGTGAGAGAAGATCTACATGATGAACAAGCGGCAGAAGAAATGAAAAGACTAGTAGGAATTATTCGAGCAGTTCGAAACATCCGTGCGGAAGTAGATACCCCGATGTCTAAACAGATTCAGCTACTAATCCAGGCGGAGAATGATGCCATCGTAACAGAACTAAATAAGAATAAACATTATTTAGAAAAGTTCTGTAATCCAAGTGCATTGGACATTGCAACGAAAGTGGTGGCACCAGATAAGGCGATGTCTGCGGTTGTGACGGGTGCCGCCCTTTATCTTCCTTTAGAAGGCTTAATCGATGTAGGTAAAGAAATCGAACGACTCGAAAAAGAATTAGAAAAATGGACAAAAGAAGTGGAACGAGTGGAGAAAAAGCTTTCTAATCAAGGATTTGTCCAAAAAGCACCTGCAAAAGTCGTGGAAGAAGAAAAACAAAAACAACAAGAGTATATGGAAAAGCAAAGTAGAGTTCAAGCTCGCTTAGCAGAACTAAAGTCATAAAAAGTACGGGTTGTTGATTTGTGTAATCGACAACCCGTTTTTTATCTGGTTAATGATTGATAGATGTGTGAAACGTAAATTTGTAGTAAATTTATGGAGCTAAGTTGACTTAATGTCCGACTTCCGACTATATCTTCAATCTCGTTAAATAAAAGGTCGCCTTCTGGTGAAAACAAAAAATCAATGCCAACCAAATCGAATGAAAATGCACGCACAATCGCTTGTACGATTTCCAATTCATCCTGATTTAACTCATAAAGCTGCGCTGTTCCACCTAACGAAAAGTTAGCACGAAAATCGGTTTTATTTTCTCTTAAGACAGCTGCAATAATACACTTTCCTACCACAAATACTCTTAGATCTTTGCCTGGTTGTACATCACAGCTTTGTACAATCCAATCCGCATCCCACTGCTGCGTGTTTAATGCTTGCCATTTTTGTATATTATGAACAAGATAGACTTGCTTTCCTCCACGACCCTCTGCATTTTTAACAACCACCGGAAACGGCAAGGGAGGGTGTTTCACTTGATCATGCTTTCGGAACAGTATGGTATCTACCATAGGAATACCAAGCTTTGCTATCTGTTGATGGGCAATGCCTTTATGATTTGCCATTGTGGAGATGGATGAGGAATTAAATACTTGTATTCCGAGAGATTCCAAATGGGCACTCAAAAGAGGCTCTATGGTTCGAACAATTGCAAAATCTGGACTCAATTGATAAGGAGCTTGTAAGGATAACGCTTGATTACGAATCCCTATTTCGATTTCTTCTCGTAGGACAAGTTTTAACTCTATGGATTGCTTGGCACATTCGTCTACAAACCAATCAATATACGATCGATTTCGCTTGGCATCATCTTTTCGATAAATAATCCACCCTGTAAAGTCCATTTTGCTTCCCCCTCACTTTAAGACTTGGTCTTTTACATATTCCACGATGTAGTCTGCAACATTGATTCCAGTACAGTTAAATATATTGCGAATGTGAGCATTGGAATTTATTTCACAAATAATCGGTTCTCCCCCTTTTCCAAATAAGAGATCAACACCTGCAAAGTCGGCACCAATTGCTTTTGTAGCCGCAATGGCTAAATCCTTTTCTATCTGTGATGGGGAATGTGGTTTCATGGTTCCACCAGCACTAACATTCGCTCGAAAATCCTCTTTTGCTTCACGCAGCACGGCAGCAACTACCTTATCTCCAACTACGTTTAATCGGAGGTCACGTCCGTAACTCGAACGAATAAAGGATTGTATAACAAATGGACGGTTTCGAATTTCTACTAGTTTTAGCTCTAATTCTTCTTCGTTCTCCACTAGATATACTTGTTCACCAAACGAGCCAAATGCTTCTTTCACCACAATTGGAAAAGAAAATTCTTTCCTAATCTGTGAAAAGGTGTCTGGATGCAGACTACCAGTGAAAACTTTTGGGGCAACCATCGTTTTAGGAATAGGAAGATGGTGAGCCGCTAAGCGTGCATATGTATCAATCTTATTATCGGAGATTTCAATTGCTTGAGAAGAATTAAATACTGGAATATCCATTGCCTCCAAAGTTCTAGCTAACGGAATATCTTTGTCTGAAAAAATGACGAAATCAGGGTCTGCGATTTCATTCTTATAAGAAATATTCTGTCCATTCAACGTGAATACAGAAAGCAAATGGTGATTCGGAATACTATGAATATCCATGTCTTGTCTGTGCCCAGCTTCCACAATCCAATCCGCAAAATCTTTAAATTTTGGTCCAGGTAAGTGACCGTTATATATAACCCAACCTTTTAATGTCATACGTTTTCCTCTCTACCTTTAAGGTTTTCTGATATAATCCCCATTATAGCAAACAACCAAGGGGGCGTAGAGATGTTTACAGACATAAAGTCCGCAATATCATTTATGAAAGAGAGACAAAACCTTGGGATAAAACCAGGGTTACATAGGATGGAATATATGTTAGAAGCATTACATCATCCAGAAAAAAAACTAAAAGTCATCCATGTTGGAGGGACAAATGGGAAAGGGTCTGTTACATCCTTTCTTGAAGAGGCGTTGCTAAAGCATAACTATAACGTCGGTACGTTTACGTCACCTAGTCTTGATCGATTACACGACCATATTCAACGAAACAAACAATCTATTACTGATGACGAGTTCATTCAATCGCTCGAGCAATTATATCCCGTCATTCAACGACTAGACGAACAAGATAACTCCCCTACAGAATTCGAAATTCTCGTAATGATTGCCATCGTCTATTTGGCTACAAACGTAGATATAGCAATCTTTGAGGTTGGAATGGGAGGGAAGGAGGACTCTACCAATTGTCTGAGACCGATTCTTTCAATCATTACAACGATAGGTTTAGACCACACTTCGTTTCTAGGGGAAAGCTATGCCGAAATTGCCGAGCACAAAGCGGGAATTATCAAGCCTTTTACCCCTATCATTACAGGTGTACAGCAAAAAGAAGCTTTAAATGTTATAGAAAGAAAAGCTTCTCAGGAAGACGCTGTAATCTATCGATTAGGGCAAGAGTTTCACATAAAGTCCATCCATGAACAAACATGTACATTTATCGCCTCCAAGCATTCGGTTGACATCGAAATACAAATGAAAGGCATGCACCAAATCGAAAATGCAGCAGTCGCTTTGATGGGATTATACGTATTAAAAGAACAAGGATTCAACCTCAATGATCCGATTACGTTACAAGCATTGAAAGAAGCGCATGTACCAGGTAGGTTTGAAGTTATATCGCTTCACCCTACCATTATTGTGGATGGCGCACATAATGTAGAAGGTATTCAAACATTTGTACAAACAGTCAAACGATATTATCAAAAGAAAAAGAAGCGACTATTATTTGCTGTCTTCTGTGACAAACCTTTCGTCAAAATGCTCGATGCTCTCCAGAATGAATTTGATGAAATCATCGTGACGACATTTAATCATCCAAGATCGGCTAAAAGAGAAGACTTCTATGAAATCTTTCACGACAACCTTTTCTATCAAGAAGATTGGAAGCTAGCATTAGACACGATGATAGACGATGCGAAAGAGGATGAAGCTATTTTTGTAGTAGGCTCTTTACATTTTGTCGGAAAAGTAAGAAAACATTTTGTTTAATTGGAAAAAATATGATATTTTATTACTATGAATATTTTATGAAGCTACCAGACTATAGTCCTTGTTTTTGGAAAATTGTGGAGATTAGAAGGGAAGTAATGGAAGATGGTGCCGAAGAGTAAACAAGTTGCACTTTGGGTAGCATGGCTGTTGATATGGCCGTGGAGTATCTGGATGATTTATCAAGATTGGTCTCCTGATATATGGCAAGGGCAATGGTTAGATATTGTATCGTTTGGACTATTAATGTCAGTAGTAGCAGCTTTTCCTCTTATTGTGAATAACATTCCGATTTTCTTCGTACATGGCATAAGTTTTGCTGTATTTTTAAGCTTTGGTCTCTTAATTGAGGTTGTTTTAACTCAAATTGCGTTACTTGTGTTAATGCTAAAACTCCGAGTAGGAAAAGATCAGCTATTTCGCTACCCACTTAATATGCTGATGTTTCTTGGAGTATCCGTTGCTTCTGCATCTGTGTTTACCCTACTCGGAGGGGACATTAACTCCGTATCCATTCAAGCCCTCTCTTCCATTTGGCCGGTAATTGGCTATGTGACGGTAACCTTCTGTACGAACCAAGTACTTTTAAAGTTTTTTCAAAAAGCCATTTATGGAGTTAACTTAAAATGGTTTGATAAAGGAATTGCTTGGGAATTTATTACGAGTCTTATTGTAATTCCAGTTGGATTTGTTCTTTATTTAATGTATGTAGAAATCGGAGTTGCCGCTATCTATTATGTAGGCATTCCGTTTATAAGTATTTCTGTCATTCTCATGCTTTATTATTCTAGCCAAAGTGTGAATTATTACTTGCAAAAGACAAGTGAGATTGGGCATAAATTAACCGAGCAGTTAGAAATAAATGAAGTCATTGATCTTTTTATTGAAGAAATCACTACTTTACTGCCAATTGACTATGTATTGATATATGAAGTTACCGATGAATCCTATTTAAAGCTTACTCGTTTTTATGATGTGGAAACAAAGGTGGAATTCCCGGAAAAAGATCGTTTGTTTAAATTTGAGTCAGTTAGCGGAAATGTATGGGGATATCAAAGAGGTATTCATTTCCACAGTCGTACGGAGTGGAGCCACATGAAGGACGTTAATCTGCCATTTTCTACAGAGAGTATAATTTCCTTGCCCATAGAACGAAATAACCGTATTACTGGAGTATTGACAATTTTGTCCAAAAAACGAAGAGCGTTTGAAAAGTACCAATATATGCTCGTAGATATTTTAATTAACTATTTAGCAGTTGCGATGGGAAATGCTCGAAGCTACGAAGAAACTAGAACAAAAAGTGAACGTGATTCGCTTACGCAGTTATATAATTATAGATACTTAGAATCGCATCTAGACGCTACTAAGCCGTTCAAGCATCTAACATTAATTTTGCTAGACTTAGATCATTTTAAAGAAGTTAACGATACCTATGGTCATCAAAGCGGAAACGAAATCTTGCAAGAGTTAGCCAAAAGGCTAAAGAAGGTAGCAGGACCTGAGCATCTCGTTGCTCGTTATGGTGGAGAAGAATTCGTCGTTTTACTAGAAAATACTACCCTAGAGCAAGGACGACAAGTAGCGGATCGCATACGTAGCGTGATAGCAGATGTACCGTTTGTTATTGCGAAGCACATCTTAAATCAAGATGAGGAAGTGGCAATAAACATTACAGCAAGTATCGGGTTAGCTTCCTATCCAGATAATTGTGATGACCCCATTGAATTAATTCGACATGCAGACCGCGCCATGTATGTTGGCGCTAAACAAGCGGGTCGAAATAAAGTAGCAATCTATGAGCAAGTAAAATCAGAAACTACATGAAAACTCTAGAAATTCTAGAGTTTTTTCTCTCGTAAAGTATAATTTTAACGTGTACACTTCAAATTGGCTTTCCAAGTAGTATGATGCAACTTTATCCATTGTACCGGGGAGACTTTGCAAAAAAAGAACTTAATTATTCGTCTTCAAGTAAAAGAAGATAGCTTGACTGTTGAGATGAATGATCCAACCGATTGTGAAAGAAACTACTGGAAAGTGGTTTATACTTACCTTAAATAATCTTAGGGGTCAAAAGGGCCCCACTCTTAAGTATTGGGAGAGACACACATGACTCAATCTATTCTATCATTCTATTTCTTTATATTAGGAATCGTACTCGGGTCCTTTTACAACGTAGTAGGATTAAGAGTACCGACCAAAACGTTTTTTCAATCCCAACGTTCTTATTGCCCTTCCTGCTCAGTATCTTTACGATGGTTCGAGCTCATCCCTGTCCTTTCTTATATTGTACAATCCGGGAAATGTAGGCATTGTACTGCCCCTATCTCAAAAATGTACCCTCTCATCGAAATGTTAACTGGATTACTATTTTTGTTCTGCTATGTACATATTGGTATTCAGCCATTATTACTAGAAGCCTTATTGTTCGTTTCCTTGTTAATCATTATCACTGTTTCGGATTTGAAATACATGTTAATTCCAAATCGTATCCTTCTTGTGTTCCTTCCTTTATTCCTATTATTTGTAATGTGGCAGCCTAATCCGCCATGGTTCTCTAGACTGTTGGGTGGTGGGGTAGGTGCTGGATTAATCCTACTTGTCATTTTATTTAGTAAAGGTGGAATGGGAGCAGGGGATATGAAATTATTTGGACTTCTTGGACTTGTTCTTGGCTTACAGAATGTTCTTATTGCATTCTTTTTTTCTACTATTATTGGAGCGATTATTAGTGGACTTCTCCTTATAATTGGAGTCATTGGTCGAAAAGACCCGTTTCCTTTTGGTCCATTTATCGGAATGGGAGCATTAATCAGTTATTTTTACGGAAACGACATTTGGAATTGGTATATGCACATAGGATGAGATAGATAATCATGTGGAAGAAGGGAAGGGTACATTTAGTAATCCAATCTTCTAAAGTAGAGGAAGAATGTATTACCAGAAGGAATCACTATAGATGGAAAGATAAGGATTCACAACCACTATCTGGACATCGTAAAGAAGGTTGTAAACAGATAAAAACCGTCCTCTCTAGTTAGGGTACCTATATTCTTTTGTTACATTTCGAGAAGTTCAAGCTCCACTTGAATCCATACAGAATGCTGTTTATCAGGCCAAGTTGAAAGAGACACCATCCGACAAGCAAAGGATAAGGAGCACCGCGGTTGCAGTACTCTCTGTGAACCGCTAATCGTATTACACCTGTAAATATAGAGGGCGGTGAGACTCTGCGACAATGTCTATTATTAATTCGTAGCAGTAAGTTTGATAGGAGGTAGAGTAGTTTTATTGATGTTTTTGTAACACTTTGTTGAAAAGCTTGGAAGGGCACATGACAAAAGTCGTCTTACTTTTCATCCCACCTATGATAGAGTGGACAACAAATCTATCGAAGTGAGGGAATAGTGTGGCTAAAGATAAAGCAATTTCGATTCGTTTGAACGGAAAGAAAGCAATCACTTCCTCTGAAGATCAGAAGGAAGATGTGGAACACAAAGAATGGAAAAATAGTTTTAGAGAGCAGGCAGCTACAATGGCAAGTAGCTTTGATCCAGAAGATTTGGTGGAGTATGAGAAGAATTATGATGAAACCGATTATGAGGATTGGCGCCCCCCGAAGTTTTCAAAAAAAAAGGCAGGCATTCCTCCGGTATTGAAAGTGTTTGCTGCGGCGGCTGGAGCAGCTATCATAGTTGGTGTTACATTAGGTTTTGTTATGTTAAAGATGTTTGCAGGTATTGAAGAAGGCAGTCAGGAGACAGCCGGGTCAGCAATCACACAAACAACTAATACTGCTGAAAAAGGTGCTTCATCAGGGAGTGAGTCTGGAGCAGCAACTGGAGATGTGAATACAGAAGCATTAGCAGCTACAGTTGTTCAAACTGGAGTGTTTTCAAGTAATGAGAACGCCGCAAAACGGACATCAGAGATTAAAGGTACAGGTTATGCTGCCATGGTTTGGCCACAAGGAGAGCAATTTTTCGTCTTAACAGGACTAGCAAGCTCCGAACAAACTGCAGAGGCATTAGCTTCATCTCTTACGTCAAGTGGAGTAGAAGCGATTGTGAAACCTTGGGAAACAACGTCAGCCAAAGCAAGTGTTTCAGAAAAAGGAGCAGAATGGATTCAACAATTTCCACAGCTTTGGAAGGACTCATTGACATTGCTAGAAGGTGGAAAGGATAGTGAAATTAAAGCTAAATGGAAAAATTGGGTGAATGCTTTTCCTAAAGACGCTGGCGAACAAGCGAAATCGTTACTATCGGTTGCAGAAGGGGTTATAAAAGGTGGGAATCTTAAAAACCAAACCCAAATTAATATGCTGAGTACTTTATATGCCTATCAACAATTAGGGAAATAATAGATGGAGACAAACTAATGGTTTGTCTCTTTTTAATGGAACGTTTTTCGGAAATTTGGCAAACAATCTCTGAAAAAATACATATTGGTCTTCGTGACATCTATTGAAATTTGTTTTCGCATTTTTGCTTCACTATCTAAAACCTTTTATACTAATGTTAAAGAAAAAGAATGGAGGAACTATTTTGAACCACTTAATCCTAGCATCATCCTCTCCTAGAAGAAAGGAGTTACTAGAACAAGCAGGGTTTGTTTTTCAAATAAGGACATCTAATGTCGATGAAGAAGCCATTCAATTACTAAATCCAAGGAAACTCGTAGAATCGTTAGCCGTTTGGAAAGGAGAAGCTGTTCCGATTCAATCCGATGAAGTTATTGTGAGTGCAGATACTGTTGTAAGTTTGGGAAACCGTATATTAACGAAACCAAAAAATAAAGCCCATGCAATGCAGATGCTTTCTTCTTTGAATGGGCGAAAACACGATGTTTATACAGGGGTAATGATTCGGTCCAAGAACATTCGAACAGTATTTAGTGTGGCAACAAGCGTTACCTTTTGGAACCATTCTAAAGAAGACCTTCTTCGGTATGTCGAATCAGGCGAACCAATGGATAAAGCTGGGGGATACGGTATTCAAGGAATGGGGGCGTTCTTAGTAAAAGAAATAGTTGGAGATTATTATAATGTAGTGGGTCTACCTATATCTTCTCTCAGCCGAAAACTAAAAGAATTTGATATTTATCCAAGTCGTTTTACGACGATAAATTCATAAGGACAAAGGAGCTGGATCCTTGACTAAGATACATATGACCTTAAAGGATGTACCGAAACAGGATCGACCGAGAGAGCGATTGCTTGCGTTAGGACCAAAGACATTATCCAATCAAGAACTTCTCGCTATTTTACTCGGTACTGGAAACAAGGAGGAGTCAGTCGTAGAACTCGCCCAACGGATTCTCATGCACTTTGAGGGATTAGTGCTTCTCAAAGATTGTACAATTGAAGAACTAACCGCAATCAAAGGAATAGGAACGGCTAAAGGTGTCCTCATTTTATCTGCCATTGAATTAGGAAAAAGAATGCATCAGTATAAAGCGGAAGACCGATATGTAATTCGAAGTCCAGAGGATGGTGCAGAATTTGTGATGGAAGAGATGCGAGACCTAAATCAAGAACATTTCGTTTGTATTTTTCTAGATACCAAAAACCAAGTTATTCATCGACAAACTATTTTTATTGGAAGCCTCAACGCCTCTATCGTCCACCCTCGAGAAGTTTTTCGTGAAGCGGTAAAACGCTCTGCGGCCTCAATTATTTGTGCGCATAATCATCCTTCTGGTGACCCTTCCCCCTCACAGGAAGATATCCACGTCACAAAACGATTAGTTGAATGTGGGAAAATGATTGGGATTGAATTATTAGACCATTTAGTCATCGGAGATCGAAAATTTGTCTCTTTAAAAGAAAAAGGCTATTTATAGCACTATCTATTTTAATCAATATCTCGTATAATTATATAGACAAACGAACGGACTAGCGCCAATTTTCAAGTTTTTGCTTGATAATGGCGCTTATTCTCATTCGTTTAGTTTGAAGTCAGATTAGAGAACTTCGAATGGGATATATTGCATGTAATGAAGCGATTCTGAAAAGCGAAACGTACATATAATGAATGTAAATGGACATATGCAATGGTCGTTATATCGATATGATACTTAGCACCAACGAAGTTTTACTCATCAATTCTACTCAGATTTACTTACAAGAAAGGGAGATCAGATTGGGATTTTTTAGTTTATCACAGGATTTAGGGATAGATTTAGGTACGGCAAACACCCTTGTTTTCGTGAAAGGAAAAGGAATTGTTGTTCGAGAGCCTTCCGTTGTTGCCAGAAATACAACTACTGGTGATATTGAAGCTGTAGGAAGCTCCGCTCGGAACATGATTGGAAGAACACCAGGTAATATATCAGTAATTAGACCGATGAAGGATGGAGTAATTGCAGACTATGACACAACGGCAGCTATGATGAAATATTACATTAAAAAAGCACAACGAACTCGTTCTTCGTTTGCTAAAAAACCGAATGTAATGGTATGTGTACCTTCTGGAATAACAATGGTGGAAGAACGAGCTGTTATTGATGCTACAAAACAAGCAGGGGCAAAGGAAGCCTATCCGATTGCAGAGCCATTTGCTGCAGCGATTGGTGCCGGATTGCCTGTTTGGGAACCGACAGGAAGCATGATTGTTGATATCGGTGGAGGAACAACTGAAGTTGCTATTATCTCGTTAGGAGGAATCGTAACAAGTCAATCCATCCGTGTGGCTGGAGATGAAATGGATGATTCCATTATTCAATATATCCGCAAACACTATAACCTTATGATTGGGGAGCGGTCTGCGGAATCGATTAAAATGGATATTGGCTCTGCAGGAAATCCTCTTGAAAATGAAGAAATGGATATAAGAGGTCGTGATTTAATAACTGGTTTACCAAAGACAATTACCATCACGGCAGATGAAATTGCTAACTCATTAAAAGATACAGTTACGGCGATTGTCGATGCAGTTAAAAACACCTTAGAAAAAACACCACCAGAACTAGCTGCAGATATTATGGATCGCGGTATTGTCTTGTCCGGCGGAGGAGCATTGCTTCGTAACTTGGATCAAGTGATCAGCGATGAAACAAAAATGCCAGTATTTGTTGCGGATGAACCGTTAGACAGTGTGGCAATTGGAACAGGAAAATCTTTAGAATATATCCATCATTTTAGAGGACAACCAAATGTATCTTCTCGCTCTAGTTTGGATTAAATAAGTAGGTGTTTATTGATGCTTTTTTTTAGGAGGAAACGACTTTTTATCATTCTTATAGGATTCATTGTTTTAGTTGGGTTAATTGGTTTTTCTTTTCGAGACCGAGATAACGTTTCAACAGTGGAAGAATTTTTTCATGACTCTGTTGGATGGCTTCAAGGAATAGTGCATAGACCGGTCGAGTTTACAACGGATCTATTTGACAATATAAAAGACATTAAAAGAACGTATGAGGAAAACCAAATACTTAAAGAACGCTTGGCCCAATATAAGTATTTAATATATGAGAATCAAGAATTAAAACAAGATAATGAAGAATTACAAAATGTATTAGATAAAACGAATTCATTGCGAGATTTTATGCCGATTCAAGCTTCCGTGCTTGCTAGAAGTCCAGAAAAATGGTTTGAACAAGTAACCATTAACAAAGGAAAGCAGGACGGGGTCAAAGCGAATATGGCTGTTATTACTGGTGATGGAATGGTTGGTAAAATCCAGACTGCTTCGGAATTCACGTCTACTGTCCAATTGTTGAGTGGATTTGATTTGTCGAGCAGAATATCTGTTACCGTTGAAAGAGAAGATCAAGAAGGGGAAGGCGTGCCAGGTTTAATTGAAGGCTTTGACGAAGAGAAAAATGCTCTTTTATTAAAAGAAATCGAATATGACTCTGACCTAAAGAAGGGTGACTTTGTGCTATCATCGGGACTTGGGGGAATGTTTCCAGAAGGACTGCCAATTGGTACGATTGAAGAAGTTACTCCAGACCAATATGGTTTGACTCAAATTGCATACGTTAAACCAGCTGCAAATTTAAAGGATTTAAATCATGTTATTGTTGTGGATCCCCTTATGGAAGAAACAGATACGGATGAAGCGGTGGAGGGAGAAGAATGAAGCTATTCTACCTCTCCATCATCACACTCTTTTTACTTGTTATAGAAGGGGTGGCTACCGACTTTTTGCCCAATTATTTTGTGGAAAAAGACTGGTTTATTATTCCACATTGGCAGCTTGTATTTTTAATTCTTGTGGCTATCTTTTATGATCAAGAGGATAGCTATTATTCGGTATATGTAGCGCTACCATTTGGATTAATTACCGATATCGTGTACACCAATATATTAGGTGTCCATATGTTCGTATATGCAATGGTTGTTTATGCGATGCACGGTTTGAAAAAATTATTACACACAAACTTCTTCGTAGCGGTCCTTTTGACCCTATTAGGAGTTGCGATAAGTGATATTGCTTTCTTTATCGTTTATTCTTTTCTTGGGGTAAGCAATCTTCTGTGGAGTGAGTACTTTATCATTCGTTTCTTTCCAACCCTAGTTGCGAACCTTTTATTCTTATTACTTTGTTACCCAATCATGAAAAACAGATTGATAAAATGGTCAGACGATCGCTTTGAGAATTCAAGTCTTTGATTTTTTGGGGAACAAGAGGCAAACTAATATTGAGGTGAACCCAACGTGATAGTCAACAAGCAAATTGTAACGATAAAAGGAACTCGAGATGGTCTGACACTTTATATAGATGATTCTTGCTCTTTTGATGAAATGTTGGAAGAACTCGAGCAGGTTCTTTCATCGAATCACGTTGACGATGAAGAGCCTATGATCACAGTAACGATTCAATTAGGGAACCGTTACTTACATAAAGAACAAGAAGAGAAACTTCGAGATCTTATAAGAGAGAAAAATCGGTTGGTTGTCCAATCTATTGAATCCAATGTTATTTTGAAAGAAAAAGCGTTAGAATGGAAAGAAGATAGCGAAATTAAAATAATTAACAAAATTATTCGTTCAGGACAAGTGGTCGAGGTTAAAGGTGACTTGTTGCTGATCGGAGATGTGAATCCTGGTGCGAAAATTGTAGCAAGTGGAAACATTTTTGTAATGGGAAGCCTGCGTGGGGTAGCACATGCTGGGGCATATGGGAACCAAGAGGCAGTTATCGTCGCTTCCTATATGATGCCTAGCCAACTTCGTATCGCGGATTACATTAGCCGCTCTCCTGACTATGAAGCAGAAGGTGTTTATATGGAATGTGGATTAATTGATTTGGAGAAATCTAAAATCGTCATTGATCGTTTACAAGTTCTTTCACAAAAACGACCTAATTTAAGTGGTTTTGAGAGGAGAATGTTAAATGGGTGATGCAATTGTAATTACCTCTGGCAAGGGTGGAGTCGGTAAAACAACGACAACAGCTAATTTAGGTACAGCTCTCGCATTGTTAGATAAAAAAGTATGCTTAATAGATACAGATATCGGCCTGCGAAATCTAGACGTAGTAATGGGCCTGGAAAATCGGATTATCTATGACATAGTTGATGTTATCCAAGGTAGATGTAAATTAAATCAAGCTTTAATTAAGGATAAACGCTTTGATTGCTTACACTTGTTGCCTGCAGCACAAACGAGTGATAAATCGGAATTAAACCCTGAAGGCATGGAACAGATTGTCCAGGAACTGAAGCAAGATTATGACTATATTCTCATTGATTGTCCGGCTGGTATTGAGCAAGGATATAAAAACGCAGTTGCTGGAGCGGATAAAGCCATCGTTGTAACAACACCGGAGAAATCTAGTGTTCGTGATGCTGATAGAATTATAGGGTTATTAGAGAAAGAAGATATTGAACCTCCACATCTAATCGTCAATCGTATTCGTAATCATATGGTGAAAAATGGGGATATGATTGATGTAGATGAAATTGTTCAAGTACTTTCGATTGATTTGTTAGGCATTGTGGCAGATGATGATGAAGTGATTAAAGCATCTAATCACGGTGAACCTGTCGCATTTAAACCGAACACGAAGGCTTCGATTGCTTATCGAAATATTGCACGTCGTATTTTAGGAGAATCGGTTCCTCTTTTATCTCTTGATGATGAAAAGGGAATGTTTCAAAAAATGAAAAAATTCTTAGGTATCCGTTCCTAAGGTTGGACAAGTCCTTTACCCCATTGGTAAGGGACTTTTTGCGTATTCAGCATTTTTTGCGTGTTGACTGTAATTGTTTGAATCTCATCCGTGCGTTTCTTCTATTTTTTCATCTCCTTTTGCATAACTAGTCCACTTGTTTCATAGACTTGTACAAATCCCAAAGATGAAGGATCGTGAAATAAAATGAAAAGAGACGTAAATGAAATCCGTAAAGATATTGCTAGAAGAAAAAAAGAGAGAACTTTCTCTACTACTAATTATGGATCCACAAGAGCCTTTATCCCTTCTGTTCCACAGGAGGAAGAAAAACATGGTTATTTACCTTTCGGAGACGATTCCGCGTCACCGAAGAGGATGAACGATAAATTTGTTGCCTCCTTTATGATTAAAACGATTTTGGCAGCCGTATTATTCTTTGGCATCGCTGTGTTATTTAAGGTCGATTTAAAATGGAGTGAAGAGCCAAAACAGTGGGCAAGCAGTGCTTTAACTGAAGAATTTCCGTTTGCCAAAGTCAATCAATGGTATCAAGAGAGATTTGGTACACCGCTAGCCATTGGCAAAACAGAATCAGTCAGTGGACAGGCTTCCGAACAGTTAGCCTTACCGGTGAACGGGACAATAAGTCAAACCTTTCAAACAACAGGACAAGGGATCATGATAACTGCAGACAAAGAATCTAAAGTATTAGCGATGAAAGCGGGAACTGTTATATTCGCTGGGAACGATCGTAAAACGAATAAGACGGTTATTGTTCAGCATCCAGATGGAAGTAATAGTATTTATGGGAATTTAACATCTATTGATGTTCACCAGTATCAATCCGTGCAAAGTAAGGAAGTGATTGGTAAATATAACCCAGCAACATCGGAAGAAAAGGAAGTCTACTTTGCAGTTGAAAAGGAAAATAAATTCGTAGATCCGGTTAAGGTGATGCAAGTTGATGAACGTCCATAAGCCACTAGTATCACTTCCACCTATACGTATTCATCCCATCCTGTGGTTATTTGCGATTACCGCAATAGTCACAGGTACTTTTATGGAATTAACCATTATCTTTTCCATTGTCGTTATTCATGAATTAGGTCATTATTTAGCTGCCAAGTCGTATCATTGGCGTATTCGGAAAATTAGCTTATGGGTATTTGGTGGTGTGATGGAAACAGAGGAGCATGGTAGTCGACCGATTGAACAGGAGCTTTGGGTCACTGTGGCAGGGCCACTACAACATATTTGGATTTATGGTGTTATTTGGCTTATGACATACTTAGGTTGGTGGTCATCTTCCATCGTTGAGATGGCACTGCAATACAATACATCCATCTTGTTGTTTAATTTGCTTCCAATATGGCCCTTGGACGGTGGGAAGGTATTACAGCTCCTCTCTTCCACTCTGAAACCTTACCGAACAGCACAAAGCATAACCATTGTTTGTTCCGTTATCATTTGTTTACTTGTTAGTCTCACTTTTATGTTCTTTGATACATTGCCTTTAAGTACGGTAATGCTAGTTGTTTTTATATTGCTCGAAAATCGTCTAGAATGGAAGCAAAGAAACTATTTATTATTCCGCTTTTTATTAAAACGGTATAGTGAAAAGCCAACCTTGAGCAAAACATCTCCTATCCTTGTTCAAAGTTATGATTCGATGTTTCAAATACTGAAACAGTTTAGAAGAAACCGCCATCATCATATTTTTATTAAAGACGGTAAAGAATCAATGTGGGTGGATGAAGATACGTGCTTGGATGCCTATTTCGCTTTTAAACAGCACCAAGCAAAAGCGAAGGATTTGGTTCGACTTGCGGAATAGGAATGAGGAAAAGAAATGGCTACCATATATTTATACGTCCAAGGTACAGAACATATCGGCATCCTAGCCGAGAAAGAAGAAGTCCAAGAAATTCAAATCGTGAGGCCAGATTCGAGTTCAAAAGTAGGGAACATCTACGTTGCCAAAGTGGTTAATGTGGAGACAAGCTTACAAGCGGCATTTATCGAATATGGCGGGGGAAAGTTAGGATTTCTTCCGAAAAAAGAAGTTCCGGAAGCTCGACAGCAGCCTGATCGACCTTTGCGATCCATATTAACGGAAGGACAGCGAATCATTGTTCAAGTGACAAAGGATGCTTATCAACAAAAAGGGGCCAAACTAACAGCGAACATTACAGTTCCAGGTACTCACATTGTTTATTTACCATTTGGAGAATATATCGCCGTTTCTCGGAAATTAGCAGATGAACATAGAAATGTACTCCGAGAAAAGGGAAAAAAATGGATAGAAAATCGTGAAGGAGCTATTTTTCGAACATCTAGTCAAGTGACGGATATAACGACGCTAGAGGCAGAATGGAAGCAATTGCGAAGAAAATGGGAAGAACTGTATAAAGCTTCGCAAACAAGTTCGGTTCCAAGTCCTCTCTATACAGAAAATCCACTATCTAAATGGATTCGTAAGTTCCAAACAAATCAGTTAGATGCGATTTATATCGATGAGGTTCAAGCTGCTAACCGTTTAAAGCTGGAGCTACCATCGTTTGCTTCTATCATAAAGTGGGAAAAACAATTTCCTATATCTATTTCATTAAATCCATTATATAACCGGCTTTCAAACCCAAGAGTCTTCACTCCGCATGGGGTAGAGATTTGGATTGAACAAACAGAGGCGTTAACGGTTATCGATGTGAATTCTTCTACGTTTACAAAAGGTTATTCAAAAGAAGACACTAGTTTTCGAACGAATCAAGAGGCAGCCAGAGAAATAGCCAAACAGCTTAGACTTCGAAATATCTCGGGGATCATTATGATTGATTTTTTGAAAATGAAGGCAGCCGATCAAGCAAAACTCCTACAAATGTTTCAATTAGAACTGAGAAAAGATGGGATACGTACTGAGTTATATGGGTTTACTAAACTTGGACTTTTGGAAATGACAAGAAAAAGAGAATCGGATTCCATCCCATCCATTCTTGGTGGTGACATCCATTCACCTAGAACATTTTCTATGGAAACCTATGCATATATGATGGAAAGAGAGTTACTTGTAGCCAAGGAAGAGGCATTGGTAGTAGATGTTCATCCAACAGTGTTACATGTATTTAAAGAAAAGATAATGGAACGAATAAGAGGTAAAATCTCCTCTGCTATATATTTTAGAAAGAACACCCAAGCTTCTGGATATGATATAATAAGAAGTGGATCAAGCCAAACCATTAACGAGTTTTTAGCTTCTATTCCAAGTGATGCTATTGACAAAGTTTTTTGATTCATGGTAACATCAATACGTTATTCATCGTAGCACCCGTTTGCTACAACCGCACAGAACAGGTTTTAAAGTCATGTATGTGACACCTGTATGGCGAGTCTGAGTCCTTAAGGAGGTGCATAGGAATGTACGCAATTATTGAAACTGGTGGTAAGCAAGTCAAAGTTGAAGAAGGCCAAGCTATCTATGTAGAAAAACTAGAAGGTGAAGCTGGAAGTACTGTAACATTTGACAAGGTTCTTTTCGTTGGTGGTGACGACGTTAAAGTTGGCGCGCCTTTCGTTGATGGAGCTTCTGTAACGGCTAAAGTTGAAAAACAAGGTCGTGCAAAAAAAGTTACGGTAATCAAGTTCAAAGCGAAAAAAAACTACCGTCGTAAGCAAGGTCATCGTCAGCCTTACACAAAAGTAACGATTGAAAAAATCAATGCTTAAGGGTTGATTCAATGATTCAAGTTACAGCTTACCGAAAAAATGGTAGCATTTATGCATTTGAAATGAGCGGCCATGCAGACAGTGTATCAGAAGGTAACGATTTAGTATGTGCCGGAGCATCTGCTGTTTCATTCGGGGCGGTGAATGCCGTAATAAGTCTTTGCTCTATCGAGCCCGAAATTACCCAAGCAGGTAAAGAAGGCGGATATTTAAAAGTAAAGCTACCTGATAACTTAGATGCCGAAACTCATGAAAAAGCAACCTGGCTACTGGAAGGTATGATGGTTTCGCTTGAAACAATTGTGCGTGACTATGGACAGTATATAAAGATCTCTGATAAATAAGGAGGTGTAGCACATGCTACGTCTAGATTTACAGTTCTTCTCTCAGAAGAAAGGTCAAGGTAGTACAAAAAACGGGCGTGACTCTGAAGCAAAACGTCTTGGTGCCAAGCGTGCGGATGGTCAATTCGTAACTGGTGGATCTATTCTTTACCGTCAACGCGGTACAAAAATTTATCCAGGTGAGAATGTAGGCCGTGGTGGAGATGACACACTTTTCGCTAAGGTGGACGGAGTCGTTAAATTCGAACGTTACGGACGCGATCGCAAAAAAGTTAGTGTTTATCCTGTCGCTCAAGAAGCTTAATCTAGCATATAAAGACTCTAGCCATTTCGGTTAGAGTCTTTTTCTTCTTTGTGAACTTTTACACCTTGTTTCTATAGGGAATACTCTAATAATAAGAATAGAAGTTTTAGTATTTATATAATTTTTGCTATAATCTTGATAATAAACAAGGAGCGGTTGAATTGAAAGATGAGGAAAAAATAGTCGAGTTGCTAAGCTTTTATCGACACGACTGGTTAAATGATTTACAGCTGCTCATGGGATATGCTTCTATGGGTAAAATGGATAAAGTAAGAGATAAAATAGAGGCAGCTATTGAAGCAGCAAAAATGGAAAGAAGAATATCGAATTTAAACATGTCAAAAACAGCTCTTTGGGTGATTAGCTTTAATTGGTATCATTCTAATTTTCGTTTAACGTTCTCTGTCTTTAAAGATTATGGAAACTTGTCTATGTTTGATGAATCTATACATAAACAGGCAGTTGAATTTGTCCAAGTACTGGAGCGATGTAGCGACGAAATGGAAATGTACGAGGGAACGTTCTTAATTCAGCCTTTTAATGAGGAACGGACAGAAGTGATATTGTCCTTCCAAGGTAAGTTCTCGGAGGAAGAATCGTTACGTAGTGCTTTAGATACCCCAGATTTGGAAAACGTAATTGTAGAAAAAGAAGAGGAAGAGATTATGACTTGCAGCATGTCTTGGATATGCGATTCTAAATGAGGTGAAGGTTGTGTTTGTAGATCAGGTAAAGGTCTTTGTTAAAGCCGGGGACGGTGGGAATGGCCTTGTAGCATACAGAAGAGAAAAATATGTTCCATTAGGTGGACCAGCTGGTGGTGATGGTGGAAACGGCGGAGATGTCGTGTTTCAGGTAGATGAAGGGCTCAATACCTTAATGGACTTTCGTTACAAAAAACATTTTAAAGCGAAGCGTGGGGAGAATGGGATGAGTAAGGGGCAGCATGGAAAAAATGCGGAGCCACTTATTTTAAAGGTCCCACCTGGAACGACAGTACGTGATGCAGAGACAGGTGAGGTCATCGCCGATTTAATTTATCATGAACAACAAGCTGTTATTGCTCGTGGTGGACGAGGAGGTAGAGGAAATATTCGCTTCGCTACTCCGAGAAACCCTGCACCAGACATGGCGGAAAATGGAGAACCAGGAAGAGAGCGAGATATTCAAATTGAGCTCAAGCTACTTGCAGATGTTGGACTAGTAGGTTTTCCAAGTGTTGGGAAATCAACGTTTTTATCAGTTGTCACCGCAGCAAAACCTAAAATTGCCGATTATCACTTCACGACACTAGCACCTAATCTAGGCGTTGTAGAAACAGAGGATCAACGAAGCTTTGTCTTGGCGGATTTGCCGGGTTTAATTGAAGGGGCACATGAAGGAATAGGCTTAGGACACCAGTTTTTGCGACATGTTGAGCGAACAAGAGTTATTGTTCACGTTATCGATATGGCAGGGACAGAAGGACGCGATCCTTATGAAGACTACGTAACGATTAATGAAGAATTAAAGGCATATGACGAGTCTCTATCAGAAAGACCGCAAATAGTCGCAGCGAATAAGATGGATATTCCTGAGGCAGAGGAGCATTTGCAAGCTTTTAAGGAAAAGATAGATGTTCCGGTCTATCCGATTTCAACCATTACTCGTAGTGGCATCCGTGAACTTTTATTTGCCGTAGCTGATATACTAGACACTATACCGAAAGATAATAAGCCTATTGAAGAGAAAGAAGAACGTGTTGTATATCGTCACGAACAAGAACCGGAGGCGTTCCATATTACGAGAGACTCGGATGGGTCCTTTGTATTATCTGGGGAACGGATTGAAAAGCTGTTTAAAATGACGGACTTTAATCGTGACGAATCTGTTCGTCGATTTGCTAGACAGCTACGTGGAATGGGAGTAGACGAAGCCCTCCGAGAAAAAGGAGCTCAAGACGGAGACGTTGTTCGCCTACTGGAATACGAATTTGAGTTTGTAGAGTAGAGGTCAGTAGTCAAAAGGGGAATATGGAGAATGACGGAAAAAGAAGAAAAGTATTATCTAGTCCGAAGTGATATCCTTCCTGAATCGATGAAAAAAACGATTGAGGCAAAAGAATTAATTGAGAGAGGGAAAGTGGATTCTGTTTTTGAAGCAGTAAAGCGAGTTGATTTGTCTAGAAGTGCTTTTTATAAATATAGAGATGCTGTTTTTCCATTCCAAGCTATGGTCAAGGAACGGATGATTACTCTATTTTTTCATTTGGAAGACCAGGCGGGCTCTCTTTCTCAATTATTAGCGACGGTTGCACAGGCGGGTGGTAACATCTTGACGATTCACCAAACGATTCCTCTGCATGGCAAAGCAAACGTCACTATTTCTTTAAATACGGTTGCGATGAATGTAGAAATAGAAAAACTAATCCAGAAATTGAAATCATTAGACTTTGTAGATAAAGTGGAAATTTTAAGCTCTGGCGCGTAAGAACGGGGGACACACTAATGACTGGAAGAATTGGATACTTAGGTCCCAAGGGAACCTTTACAAAAATGGCTGTAGATGCCCTATTCAATGGGGAGGATAAACAGAGTTTTAAAACCATACCTGAATGCATGGATGCCATCGTAAATAATCAAATCGATATTGGGGTCGTTCCACTTGAAAATGCGATTGAAGGATCTGTCAATATGACGATAGATTATCTCATTCATGACCAAGCATTAAAAATTGTTGGGGAAGTTGTCGTGCCCATTCGTCAACATTTGATGGTGCACCCTTCCAATGTGGAAAATTGGAGGGAGATGATTACGATTTACTCTCATCCGCATGCAGTCGCTCAGTGTCATCATTTTTTGCAAAAAGAATTAAAAGAGGTTGGCATCGAATATACAACATCGACAGGAGCGGGTGCAGAGTTTGTTAGTCAACATCCGGATAGAAATATCGGTTCCATAGGAAATGAACTGGCGGCTAAGGAATACGGATTAAACATCGTGAAAGAAGACATTCATGATTTTCAAAACAATCACACAAGATTTGTAGTTCTTCACCGAGAGAATAAAGAATTACAATGGGAGAAGCTGGATGAAGAAGGGCATAAAACGTCATTAATCATCACCCTTCCAACCGATCAAGCGGGTACACTCCACCAAGTTCTTTCCGCATTTGCTTGGAGAAAATTAAACTTATCCAAAATTGAATCCCGACCAATGAAAACAGGACTTGGAAACTACTATTTTTTAATTGATATCCAACAAAAACTGGATGATGTATTAATTCCAGGGGCAATTGCAGAACTCGAAACACTAGGATGTAGTGTTGAACTGCTAGGAAGCTATCCTTATTTTCAAGTAAATGGTCTATCTGTCTCCTCTAAATAACGGTATTGTCTTATTATCCGAACTATGTTCCTACATTGAAAATGGAACCAGTTCGGATTTTTAGTATGCATTCTAGAAAATGCCTCCATAAATTTCCCGTTTTCATTCAACCTTTCTAGGTCATTCGCATATGTTGGTATGGAATTGTTATGTAATTGACATGAACCACCATGTGCAGACTAACAAGAAGGGAGATTCACGAATTGAAAATTCACATTGTTCGAGAAGGGGAAACACTTTGGAAAATCGCTCAAAAATATAATGTCGATTTTGAGAAGTTAAAGGAAATGAACAGTCATTTGGCAGACCCAGATCAGATTATGCCAGGAATGAAAATAAGGATTCCAACACAAGCGCAGCCAGTTAAAAAGGAAACGATTACGGATAAAATGATTCAAAAAGCGCCGGTTAAGAAAGAAGCAACCCATCCTTATAAGGATACGTCGAAGCCAGCTTTTCCAGTAATGAAAGAAGATGATGTAAAGAAGCCAAAAAAGGAAATTCTTAATAAGCTGCCACATCCTCCATTCTCAGATTTAAGTAAAGATGAGGTTGTAAATAAGGTCAATAAGGTTGGGGGGAAAGTATCTGACTATAAATCCAATCTATCCAAACCATCATGGAATGAAGGAAATTACGAAAAAGGGAATATGGACGCAACAATGGATAAGAAGAAGGCAATGTACAAAAAGCCTTCATATGATGCACCCACTCCAGTACCAGAACTAGACCAAGCACAAGAACCAACATATACAGTACCAACACCAATGCCTCAAGTACCACATTACAATCAGCCAGCTCAACAACCCAACTATACAGCAGCAAGTCCATATTCCTATCCACAGCAGCCGGTAATACCGTACTATGCGTATCCATCAGCACCTTATTGCGCACCTGCTAATTCAGTACCTTATCCAATCCAACAGCACGCTTGGTCTAATCCAGTACATGGTACTCATCAACAACATCATCAACATCATCCAGTACCGCAACATTCACATGATGGATACCATGTCGGACCTTATCAACAGTTAGATTGGGCAGAGTCGTCTTCTAGTCCAGTGGATTATCCAGGTTTAAAACAAGAAGCAACATATCCGGAATACATGGCACAGCCAGCAAATTGGCAAAGTTTTATTCCGCCACAAGAACCACCGCATCACACGTTTCATGGGAATCCTGTGGCATATCCCAGTGCATGGGGAAATCCGCATTACATGAATCCAAGTGCCCCTACTTGGCAACCAGGTACAGCAACTGGATGGAATAATGTGGGATATCCTGGGCCAGAACCATATGGATTTAATCCAAGCTTCCCAAATTTTAGGCAGGAAGATGATGAGGAAGAAAGTGATTCATAACCATCCATTTAACGGGGACAATTCTTTTAAGAGTTGTCTCTCTTCCTTTTTGGAAGAGAACGGAAAATTAAGCACTTCGACAATCCAGCAATGGAAAGAAAATGTATTCTATGTAGCAGATATGGATAGAAAAGGGTTCGTTTTAAAGGCATATGAGGATAAAAAAACTCCTATTCAGCAGTGGCGATTCTTTATGAAAAATCAGTCCCCTGTCATTCAACCTTTTTGTGCTTTTCCAAACGGCGAAAAGATATTGCGCTGGAAAAAGAAGTATTGGACGATTCAAACCTGTCTTGTCGGAGAAAAATTAACGTTTGAAGACGAGCGAGATAGACGAGATGCAGTAGACACAGTAAAAATCTTCCACAAAGATATTAAATCTATACAAATAAAAAACCCTACCATTAGAGTAGACTATGAGCAAAAATGTCGGCTACGATTGAGGAAATTTTGGACTACCAAAGAGACATTTGAACGGTTTGGCTTTTCCTATCTTTTTCATGAAATCACGCAGGCTACTTCCATGCTGATTCGCCAATGGAGTAGTTATCGTTCAATAATAGAAGGAGAGAAAAAGGATTGGATCCATGGCGATCTAGCTGCCCATAATTTTATCCGGATTAAAGAGGGAAAGGTTCGACTAATTGATTTTGATCTATTAGGTAAAGCATCAACTTCGTATGACTATATGCAGCTTGGGCAACGATTTTTAGAGCACATTCATTATGATATCCCTCAGTTATTGACTTATAAGTTGTGTTCCGAATATCAAATACGGCCATATTTAATTGGGGTTGCTATCCCGATGGACCATATGCGCGAATGGTTACATTTCATTGGAAAACTTCCTATGAATGATACCGTTTTCTCTTACTTATCCGAACTTGAAAGAAGTTGGAGTGACCGTAAACAATTTATTCATGAGGTACTTACTTACTGGTGAATATTCCCATAACCACTAACAAATGACGGTTTAAAATTCCCTCCCTAACGAAACCTAAAAGGGAGGGAGGTTATAGGCATGAAAAAGATTTTCTATATCTCGTTCTTAGCATTCCTTTTTTCCGTTACGGGCTGTGCAGCAAATGATCAGCCTTCTGCGGACAAAGAACTTGATTTAGGAGAACAACCTATCTCGTATGAACCAGAGCCTACGGAAAATAAACCGGAGAGTAATCAATACTATCTACAAGGTGACCAAAGTATGAAGGATTACGTAAACCGTTTACCAAGTGGGCAGGAAAATACAGATTATGAACAACAAGCATACAACGAAACTGCTGAACAGATAAATAAAAAAGTGAGTGGATTGCAAGAAGTAAATGTTACTCAATCTTATGTACGTAAGGATCGCGTAATTGTGGCTGTCATGCTGAACTTGTATTATGACAATGATCCTTTAGAAGTAACGAAAAAAGTGTATCGAATTGTAAAAGAAATGGTGCCAAATAAAAAGGTGGAAGTGTACACCGACGACATCTATTGGAATGAGGCACGAGACTACAATTCGCAAATTCAAGGAGATATCCAAGGGAACGACCGTTAACAGTAGATGAAGCCTTTGTTACGTTTTGTAACAAGGGCTTTTCTATTTTTTTAAAAGTTGATATATCTTAAAAAATCCCTTTTTTTATGATATATTGGAAAGGAAATTTTGAACCTATTATAGATGTGTAAATATTAAGGATTTATGAGAGAAAGGAGAATGTCCAATGGCTGGTCATTCTAAGTGGAAGAATATTCAACGACGCAAAAACGCACAAGATGCGAAGCGTGGCAAAATCTTTATGAAACTTGCCAAAGAAATTTTTGTAGCAGCGAAACAGGGTGGCGGAGATCCAGATACGAATGCTTCCTTACGTCTTGTTATTGATAAGGCTAAGGCAAATAATATGCCGAACGATAATATAGAAAGAGCAATAAAGAAAGCCACTGGCGACCTTGATGGCGTTAATTATGAGGAAATGACATATGAAGGGTACGGTCCTGGTGGTGTAGCTGTCATGGTTTCAGCCCTAACAGATAATAAAAATCGAACTGCAGCAGAGATTCGTCATGCATTTAATAAAAATGGCGGAAATCTTGGTGAGAACGGTTGTGTATCCTTTATGTTTGATCGCAAAGGCTACCTAGTCATTCCAAAAGACTCTACAGATTTAGACGAAGATGATTTGATGCTCGAAGTCATCGAAGCTGGAGCAGAAGAAATGGAAACAACGGATGAAGGATATGAAATTTTTACGGAGCCAGAGGAATTCACAAATGTGAAAGAGCAACTTCAAGAAAAAGGTTTTACTTTTTCGGTAGCGGAATTGACTATGATTCCCCAAACAACCTCACCATTATCCGGGGATGATGTCCATAAAATGCTTCAATTAATAGATGTACTGGAAGATAACGAGGACGTACAGGAAGTGTACCATAACCTAGAAGCAGATGAAGAAGTGATGAATCAAATGTAACTACGTAAAAAGCACCTAAGAGGTGCTTTTTTTATAAACAAAAGGTCTATCCTTGCCACTCTAATTCATACATTGAGTAAAAGAGAGGAGGGGCCAATGACGATTAAATCCTATACGATATATTATTTAGTTAGTGGATTATTGTATCTTTATGGTGTGATGGTTATAAACATAGGGCTTGCTCGTAGTCCGATTTACCCTATAGGAGAAACAATAAGTAGTACATTTTCTAATTGCCTCGTGTTAATAAGCGTCTGTACAAGTGCTGCGGTGGTCATGCAATGTAGCTCATACGCTTATTTTACAGACAAATTAGTTGTACATAAAACTAGACTCGAACACATCTTTTCCTATGGTTCTTATATACTCTTTGGGATGGTAACACCTGCTTATATCCTTTTCGTTATGATGATTACCGTATCAGGAGAAAGCTTTTTGTTTCTATCCTTCTTGATTTCTTTCGTTATGATGTATGTGCTAACTATCCAATATGTATGCTTTTATAAGCAGCCAAAAGAGGCTGTTTTTTCTTTGTTTCATCCTTACATGGATAATCCTGTTTAAATTGGTCAAACTTTAATTACAAGGATTTTTATTTATAAATGGGGTGAAAGAATATGAAGAAATGGATACGAGGATGTTTATATAGTGTGATAACGGGGTTAGCGTTTGTTAGTATTACAGGTTTAACGATGGAAGACTCGATTATTGATGCCGCGGAAACCGATGCGAAGAAACAGAAGGAAGAGAAAAGTGCTGTAAAGAGTGAGCCATTAAGTTTACAGGTTACATTACAGAGACATTATATAGACGGAAAAGTAGTAGAGGAAACGCATGATGAAACCGTTTGGTCGATGCAAGATTTCTGGGCTTATTATGAGGGCTGGCAAGTGGTCAATCAAAAAGAAGGAGAAGTTACATTTCGGAAAGAGATTTCCGATATTTCCCCGTATATTAAAGAAAATGGCTACTTTGGAATCAAAAATGACATTTTAACAATCTTCGAAGGTAGACCCGTAAATAGCCAAGTGATTCAGTCCTTTTATCAGATTAATACGGAGGAACTCGAAAGCTATCAGGCGGAGCAACTACGTCAAGGAATAAAAATTAAGTCTAAAGAAGTGTATCAATACGTGTTAGAAGCATATCGGAACATGATTCCAGATAAAACGATTAATAGCTAATGATAAAATTCTAGTCTCGAGGGACTAGAATTTTTTTATGCCTTTTCAAGGCCGAACATATGCTTGTATGATAGAATAGAACTAGTTTTATCTGACAAGGAGAATTGTTATGATTGCATACATAAGAGGAACGTTAGATTCTATTCAAGATGATGCGATATACGTGGAATCGCATGGAGTGGGGTATGAAATATTTTGTACCAATCCATTCGTGTTTCAAGAGCAAATTGGTGAGCCTGTAAAAGTATTTACGTATCATTATGTACGTGAAGACACTCAGTTGTTGTATGGTTTTCGAAAAACAGAAGAAAAGTTTTTATTTAAAAAGCTTTTAAATGTATCTGGGATAGGACCAAAAGGGGCACTTGCCATATTAGGAAATGCTGGTGTGCAGGATTTTGTTGCAGCTATTGAGCGTGAAGATGAAAAATTTCTTACGAGCTTTCCGGGTGTAGGAAAGAAAACGGCTCGACAAATGATTTTAGATTTAAAAGGAAAGCTATCTGTTGATATTGGAATTCAAATAGAAGGGATAGATATAGAAAGCAATACAGCACCTTCAGTTGAACAAGAGACAATGGAGGAGGCATTAGCTGCTCTTCGCTCACTTGGCTATTCAGATCGTGAAATTCGCTTGATTACGCCAAAATTAAAGGAAAGCAAGCTAGCCAGTATAGATGACCTAGTTCGTAAAGGGCTTGCTTTAATGATGGAGAAATAAACGATGAGGTGGAAGCATGGATGATCGTATGATATCAGGGGAACTACTGCATGATGATGAAGGAATAGAGCAAAGTCTCCGTCCAACATCTTTACAACAATATATTGGACAACACAAAGTAAAAGAAAATTTGGCCATTTTTATCGAGGCAGCCCAAATGAGAAATGAACCACTTGATCATGTTCTACTGTACGGTCCACCAGGTTTGGGGAAGACAACGTTAGCGTCTATTATCGCAAATGAGATGGGAGTGCAATTTCGAACAACATCAGGTCCAGCTATCGAACGTGCCGGTGACCTCGCTGCTATCCTATCGTCTTTAGAGGCAGGAGATGTTCTGTTTATTGATGAGATTCATCGACTCCCTCGTTCTGTGGAGGAAGTTCTCTACCCAGCTATGGAAGATTTTTGTCTCGATATTGTAATTGGATCAGGACCTAGTGCTCGTTCTGTAAGAATAGATTTACCTCCATTTACACTTGTAGGTGCAACAACACGTGCAGGCTTACTGACTGCACCACTGCGGGATCGATTTGGTGTTTTAAGCAGGCTAGAGTACTATGAAAATGCCGATTTGTGTAAAATAGTAGAAAGAACCTCCGAGATTTTTCATGTGCAAATAAGTGAAAATGCTGCAAATGAGATTGCCAGACGGTCACGAGGAACGCCCCGTATCGCGAATCGTCTGTTGAAAAGGGTTCGAGATATTTCACAAGTAAAAGGAGAAACAGAAATCTCGCTTGACACAACGACTAAAGCGTTAGAAATGCTGCAGGTAGATCAAGTGGGACTGGACCACATTGATCATAAGCTATTGTTAGGAATTATGGATGGATTTCAAGGTGGTCCTGTTGGATTAGACACAATTGCTGCGACTATAGGAGAAGAATCCCAAACGATTGAAGATGTATATGAGCCATATTTATTGCAGATTGGGTTTATTCAACGGACGCCACGAGGAAGAGTTGTAACACCTAAAGCGTATGAACATTTTCATCGGGAGGTGCCACAAGCTTGACGGGAATGGGCAAAGTCTTTATTCTTATAGGGGTAATTTTTATCGTGATTGGATTAATTTGGAGTATGTTTGGAAAACTACCGGGTGATATTAGTTTCAAAAAGGGAAATGTATCTTTTTATTTTCCAATCATGACCTCAATCGTCGTCAGCATTGTTCTTTCTCTTATTTTTTATGTCATTGGAAAGCTTAAATAATCGTTACGAAATGAGATATCGTGTAAGGAGTCGTTATGGATATAAATGATTTTGATTACCACTTACCAGAAGAATTAATTGCGCAAGTACCATTAAAGGATCGTGCATCTTCTCGTTTACTAGTGCTAAATCGGGAAAAGAAGACGATGAGTCATCAGCACTTTTCTGATATTAAGTCGTTCCTTCGAAAAGGAGATTGTCTTGTTTTAAATGACACGAAAGTGCTACCTGCAAGACTGTATGGTATAAAAGAAGACACAGGTGCTAAAGTGGAGGTGTTACTACTTACCCAACTTGAAAAAGATAACTGGGAAGTATTAGTCAAGCCAGCAAAAAAAATAAAAGTAGGAACAACCCTCACTTTTGGAGATGACCGCCTAACAGCAGTGTGCCTAGAAGAAAAAGAACATGGTGGAAGAATACTTTCTTTCCAGTATGAAGGAATTTTTCTAGAGGTATTGAATGAGCTAGGAGAGATGCCACTTCCTCCATATATTAAAGAACAATTGCCGGACAGAGATCGATACCAAACTGTGTATGCCCGTGAGGAAGGCTCTGCCGCAGCACCAACGGCTGGCTTGCATTTTACAACGGAATTAATGGACGAGCTTAAGGACATAGGAGTCGAGTTTGCCTATATAACGCTTCATGTCGGCTTAGGAACATTTCGTCCGGTTAATGTCGATAGGATTGAAGAGCATGATATGCATTCCGAATTTTACATGATGTCACAGGAAACCGCAGACCAATTGAATCGTGTGAAAGAAAGAAATGGACGTATTATTTCCGTAGGAACCACTTCTACCAGAACGTTAGAGACGATTGCAAGAGACCAGAAAGGAAGCTTTAAAGAAAGCAGAGGCTGGACGAATATCTTTATCTATCCACCTTATGAATTCAAAGCAATTGATGGGTTAATCACTAATTTTCATTTACCGAAATCGACATTAATTATGCTAGTAAGTGCTCTAGCTGGAAGAGACTTCATACTAAGTGCATACGAAGAAGCAGTAAAAGAGAGATACCGTTTCTTTAGCTTTGGAGATGCAATGTTAATTTTGTAACAGGAAGGAAAAAAGTATGCCAATCACCTATGAACATATTAAAACGTGTAAACAAACAGGAGCTCGTCTAGGAATCGTTCATACTCCTCACGGCTCGTTTGAAACACCGATTTTCATGCCGGTTGGGACTTTAGCAACTGTGAAAACGATGAGTCCTGAAGAGCTAGAAGAAATCGGTGCGAAAATCATTCTTTCAAATACGTATCACCTCTGGCTACGTCCTGGAGAAGATATTATTCAGGAAGCAGGCGGATTGCATTCCTTTATGAATTGGGATGGAGCCATTTTGACGGATTCAGGTGGATTCCAAGTTTTTAGTCTTAGTGATTTAAGACAAATAGAAGAAGAAGGGGTTCATTTCCGAAACCATATAAGTGGGGAGAAATTGTTCTTATCCCCTGAAAAAGCAATGCATATCCAAAATGCCTTAGGATCAGACATAATGATGGCATTTGATGAGTGTCCGCCGTTCCCTGCAACCCATGAGTATATGAAAAGCTCTGTGGAGCGAACAAGCAGATGGGCGGAACGCTGTTTACAAGCTCATCAAAATCCCTCAAAACAAGGGTTGTTTGGAATTGTCCAAGGTGGGGAATATGAGGACTTGCGTCGTCTAAGTGCACAAGATCTAACATCTCTTGATTTTTCTGGTTATGCGGTAGGAGGTCTATCCGTAGGAGAACCAAAAGAAGTGATGAACCGCGTCTTAGAATTTACAACACCACTGCTTCCACATGATAAACCGAGGTACTTAATGGGAGTTGGTTCACCAGATTCGCTTATTGACGGAGCCATTCGTGGGATTGATATGTTTGACTGTGTGTTGCCAACTCGTATTGCGAGAAATGGAACTTGTATGACTTCTAACGGACGTTTAGTCGTAAGAAATGCGAAATATGCGCGAGATTTTGGACCTTTAGATGAGAAATGTGATTGCCATGTGTGTCGAAATTATTCGAGAGCGTATATTCGACATCTTGTAAAAAGTAATGAGACATTCGGTTTGAGACTTACTACTTACCATAATTTATATTTTCTGTTAAAATTGATGGAGCAAGTCCGTGAAGCAATACGAAACGATCGGCTTGGAGACTTTAGAGAAGAATTTTTTGAACAATATGGGTTTAACCGACCAGATGCAAAAAACTTCTAAGAGGAGGTGGAGTAGGAATGAGTGGAACTTTAATGCAATTGTTACCAATTATCGCGATGCTTGCGATTTTCTATTTTCTATTGATTCGACCACAACAGAAGAGACAGAAGCAAGTTAGACAGATGCAAGCGGAGATGAAAAAAGGGGACAAGGTTGTTACGATTGGTGGTTTTCATGCCAAAATTCATGCACTTGATGAAGATACGGTAGTGTTAATCAATGATGAAGGTACAAAACTTACATATGACCGTTCAGCTGTACGAGAGGTAGTAAGTATTGACTAAGAAAAAGGACGAAAGGCAATTGCCTTTCGTCCTTTTAATCATTTAACAAGGTTTTTATTTAGGAATTGGAGCCGTCTGGTTCACTACCAGAAATGTTTACACCTAGAATCCCACCAAATAATGCGGAAACTAGGAAGCCTGTATGATGGAATGTCTGTTCTAAAGAGAAACCAGTACCATAACCTAGATATTGATATAACAAAATGAAGAGCGTAAATCCAATCCCTGTTATTCCTCCAAGCAACCATCCTTTTTCCTTTCCTTTTGCCCCTGCCATCAACCCACCTGCAAATAAAGCAATGATACTTACAATTAGGGTAGTCCAACTTAATGTTGATTCTCCAAGCGATGAAAAACGCAGCAAAAGAGAAAGAATGAGACTCGCTGCAAGCATCACGGCAAAAATGGTAACCCACCCATACAATATCGATACAATTCTTGGTTTCACCATGAAATTCCTCCTTGGTTGTCCATTTGTATCATTCTATTCTAATTAAATTGAATTAGAATTAAATATTTTCGGTACAAGTTGAATACATTGTAGAGAAGCTTGTATCACACCTGGATAAAACCTTGTTTCATCCTATGCAGGAGAGGGGACAGAGAATGTCGACAACCATTGCAATCTTGATTTTTTTAATCAGTTATTTTTTTATCATGACCGAAAAAATCAATCGAGCTCTCGTTGCCTTGTCGGGTGGAGCGCTATTGCTCTTATTAAATATATATGAATGGGAAGATGCCTTCGTAGATTTTATCGATTGGAAGACGATTGCTCTTTTATTTTCCATGATGGTTCTTGTATCCATAACGAAAAAAACCGGTCTATTTGAGTATATTGCGATTACATTTGCGCAAAAAGTTAGAGGTGAGCCAACTTCATTACTAATTGGGGCAGGGATTTTAACGGCAATTGGTTCTGCTTTGTTGGACAATGTGACGACTGTTTTACTTTTTGTTCCCATCATCTTGACGTTAACGAAGTTGTTGCAGTTACCTGCATTTCCCTACTTACTTACCATTATTTTTAGTGCCAACATTGGAGGAACCGCAACCCTGATTGGCGATCCACCTAACATTATGATTGGGCAAGCTGTAGACCATTTAACGTTTGTATCTTTTTTAACGAATCTGGGCCCAGTTGTCCTGATTATATTTACTTGTATGATTACTTCTGTTGTATTTTTGTTTCGGAAAAAATTAACGTATAGCAAGGGTCACGTTCGGGAGTTAATGAAGATGAATGGGGAAGAATACTTAAAAAAAACCCCGATGTTATATCAGTCCATAACGGTATTACTTCTCACCATCATTGGGTTTATTCTACATCCGATAATTCATATTGATTTGACGACAATCGCGGTAAGCGGTGCTTTGCTTTTGTTGTTATTGACAGAAAAGGAAGCGGGCACAGAAAAGGTATTACAAGAAGTAGAGTGGATTACGCTCTTCTTCTTTATTGGATTGTTTATGTTAGTTGGTGGCTTAGAAAAGGTTGGGGTCATTGATGAGCTTGCAAAAGGGGTAATGTGGCTAACAGAAGGGGACTTGCCTAAAACGGCATTACTCATATTATGGGTATCTGGTATCTTTTCCGGTATTGTGGACAATATTCCTTTTGTGGCTGCTATGATTCCGGTTATTAGAGAATTTCAATCCTATGGAATGGCTAACTTGGATCCGTTATGGTGGTCGTTAGCATTAGGGGCTTGTCTAGGTGGAAATGGGACATTAGTTGGCGCATCGGCTAATGTGGTGGTAGCAGGACTGGCAGAAGGATCGAATCAACGAATCCCATTTATTCGTTTTCTTTTGTACGGAATTCCACTCGTATTACTTTCGTTAATTATCACAACCGTCTATATTTATGTTCGTTATTTAATCCCTTTTCAACAAACCTTATAACGTTCGGATATGATTAATGGAGAAGGAAATACTACAAACGACTATTTTGGATAGGGAAGTGTGTCGTTTGGAGCTAGATGTCGGAAATATCATCTTTAGAACAGTTCTTACTTATTGCGTGATTGTGTTAATCATGCGTTTTATGGGAAAGCGAGAGATTGGGGAATTAAGTATCCTGGATATAGTTGTCTTTATGATGATTGCAGAGATGGCTGTTTTTGCTGTGGAAGATCCTTCTGAGACATTTATGCATGCTTTGTTGCCTATGGGAACCCTTTTCATTATTCAACGAACGACAGCTTATTTATCTCTTAAAAACACAAAATTTCGTGCATGGTTTGACGGAAAACCATCGGTGATTATTTCCAAAGGGAAAATAGATGAAGACGAAATGCGAAAGCAACGTTATAACTTTAACGACTTGATGCAGCAGCTTAGGGAAAATGGTACAAGGAACATTCAAGATGTAGAATTTGCTATTTTGGAAACATCGGGAAAGCTATCCGTATTTGAAAAGTCTAAAAAGGGGATCGAACCTATTTCTCCAGATAATTTTGTGGTACCACTTGTTGTCGATGGTAACATTCGCAAGGATTCCTTAGACAAAATAAATAAGACAGAAGAATGGTTACTCGAAAACTTGGAAAAGCGAGGGCATTCGAACATTTCGGATATCTCGTTTTGCTCCCTAGATTCCGAGGACCGGTGGTATATAGATATCAAGGATGAAATAAAGTAGATAATGAAGAAATCAACGATAAAAGGGGTTGGTGTCTTTCTTTTGTGGACGCTAACAAATGATGGAAAAATGATAAACGTTACCTGGAAAAATATTAACAGGATTAGTGGTTTTCTATCGTTTCAGTGAACTTATTATCGTTCTAGTCTGATTTATTAACGCCCACTATAAAATGTTAACTAGAAAGCTTCTTCCAGTTCCAAAAAATTATACAAAGTGCTGAAAAATTCCTGAAAACTGAACCGACTTTTGATGCGATTGATAGGCGATTGCAACAGGTTTCCCCATTTGAACAAGCCATGTAGTCCAAGTTGTCATTGAACCCCCCCTTCTTTGAAAGTGAATTTATTCCATAGTTATTCTCATTACTTTTAATTATTTAGTACTGACTTAGTTCATGTAAAGAAGGAGGTTACCTTGATGGATGGTAACCTCCTGACTTTTTTTATATCACTCGGTACTATAATTTAACCAGCTAGAGCATCCGCCACTAGCATATGTTGAAACGTCTCCTGCTACACTTCCATTAAAATAAACATGTAGGTTATTTGTATTATAATATACAGAAAAATGATAGATAGCCATGATACATTCCTTCTTTCTTTTCACGACATGCAATCCATTTGACCGAAACAGAATAGGAAGAATGGAAGATTGTTTCCGTTCTGTTTTGGAACACCGATAGGCGAGCCTTTCGGTGCGCCAGCAACCGCACGACAGCTAACAAGGTGTGAAAGTTATAGGCGCTTGGCTTAGCCAAGCACCTATAATTAGGATACAAAACGATTAAGAAAAGGGATCTGGACTAGTTCGTCCTTTGTTATAAAACGAAGCAAAAACAAGAATACAATATAAATCCCGCTCAAAACTACTAAAACAAATATAAAGGTAAGTAAGTTTGTTTCATAACCTGGGAACATGTTTGTCAAAAGAGTTCCAGCCCAGAATGTTAAACCTAACAAGGTGACCATTTTTACAATATCTAGTAGAGGAAATTTATATGAAATCACTTTTATAAGTGTGAACAAATGGAGTAGAGAAACTAACACGACCCCAACTACGAGTGAAATGGCTACTCCCATAATTCCGAAGTCTGGATTTGTTGCTAATACTACCATAACCGCAAATTTCACAAAGCTCCCAATAATGTTATTCCACATGGCTGCCTTCGCATGATCCAATGCTTGTAAGGTGGCATTCAACGGATAGGATACATAGAGTAAGATGAAAAACGGTGCCATTAATACGAGCATACGGCTGGCATCACTGTTTCCATACATAAAATGTAGGATCGGAACCGAAAACAATATTAAGATAATGGTAGATAAGGCCCCGGACGAAAAAGAAATCCGGATAGCTTGATGGATTCGATAATGAATAAGTTTTATGTTTTGGTGTGCTTCTGCCTCACTAATATTAGGTACTAAGGCTACGGCTAGGGAATGAGTAATGAACGTTGGCAGATACAGCAATGGAATCGCATATCCCGTTAACAGTCCATATTGCTGTGTTGCAATAGCGGTTTGTACGCCAGCAATAGCAAGACTTTGAGATACGACGATAGGTTCCATGAAATTCGAAAAAGAACCAACTAATCGACTGCCTGTACTAGGTAATGCGATAGACAGCAATTCTTTCAGAGTTTCCTTTCCTGATTTTAAGTAGGTCATAAATTTACTTCGAATTTTGATCCGTTTTTTTAGTTTGAACATTCTCATCATAAATAGTAAGGCAATAAATTCACCAATAATAACTGAAACCATTGCCCCGGCAGCAGCGAATTCAACTCCATAAGGTAAGAATAATTTCACAAGTAAGGCCACACATGAAATTCTTATAATTTGTTCAATAACTTGTGCATAGCTTTGTGGAATCATGTTTTGTCTACCTTGGAAATACCCACGGAGCACACCAGAGATAGCACTAATCGGTACCATTGGACTTATGGCTAATAGTGGATACAAGGTACGCTCGTCCGTTAAGAAATGGTGAGCAACGATTGGAGCAAAAAAGATGAGCCCCACGAAAAATATAATACTTAGCGTCCCTGTTACGACTAGAGAAGTGACGAGAATTTTTTTTACTTTTACTAAATCACCTTTCGCCTCAGCCTCTGCAACACGCTTTGATATTGCTATAGGCAGCCCGATTTGAGAAATGGTATAAACTAAAAAGAGGGTAGGTAGTGCCATCATGTATAAGCCGATACCTTCCTCGCCCATTAAGCGGGCTACAATGATTCTATTTATAAAGCCTAAGAATCGGGTAATCATCCCTGCTAAAATAAGGATAAGGGTTCCTTGCAAAAAAGTTTGCTTGGTCATAATGAACGACCTGCCTTCTCAAAGTTTTGGATTTCGTATACAATGAATGTATATGCGAATAAGTAGGCCAAGCATGACAAGCATTTTTTACCGAGGAGAAAGGAAATCGTGTTACGACGGAATTCCATTCGACTTAGAAAACAGGATGAAGAACATAGATTAAGAGGCAGCTTAAGGCTCAGCCTAGGACTCTTTAGTCTTGAATTCGCCAAGTCTTCAACCAAGGAGAGAGAAAATATGAGTACAATAAAAACAATTGACGAGTGGAAATCGAGTCTTTTACCAGTATTAGATAGTAAAGTGAATGAGTTTCATCTTATGGGGTATTCTCGTGCTTCACGAGAGGATGTTTGGAAATGCTTGTCCAAAAAAGTTTGGAAGGGTAACCCAGAAAAGAGGTTGCATGAAGTGGTTGGAGATATTCTGCATTTAAGCTCTGCCGTATATATGAGCTACCTTACAGTGGAAGCCTATCAGGAGGATGAAGGCCTTTTGGAATCCATTGCTGCTTTAACCCGACCAACTCAATAGAAGGAAGGCGATTGACAGTATATTCCCATTACTCCTATAATACGTTTATGTTTTCAAAAAATGATTGTAGAAAAGAAATTGCTCCAACTACGTGAAACCCTATGCTCTAAGCAGAACACTTTTGCTTGTACATATCGTATTGGGTGGATGGAGTAAAGGAGGCACATAACAGCATGGTTAAAAGAGGGAGAATTGTTGCCTTTTTTCTAGTTGTTTTATTATTTGCTGGAACAATTGGAGCAACAATTACCGGAATTACGAAGGATATTAAACTAGGTCTTGATTTACAAGGTGGATTTGAAATTCTGTATCAGGTTAAACCACTTGAAGGTGATCAAGAAAAAGTAACGATGGAAATGTTAGAGGCTACTACTCAGGCGTTGCGAGAGAGAGTAGACGTTTTAGGTGTTAATGAGCCAAGCTTTAACATTGAAGAACCAGATCGTATTCGTGTACAACTCGCAGGGGTTGACGATCAATCCGAAGCAAGGGAACTACTAGCAACAACCGCGACTCTTTCCTTCAGAGGAGTCGATGATAAAGAATATATGGATGGTTCCGATATTGTGGAAGGAAGTGCTCAGCAAGACTTCGATCCAAATACGAAGCAACCGATTGTAACATTAGAATTAAAAGATGCTTCTAAGTTTGCTGAAGTGACTAGAAAGATTTCTCAAAAAACACCACCAAATAACCGTCTCGTTATTTGGATGGACTATGAGAAAGGAGACTCCTTTGAAGCGGAATCTCAAAAGGCTGAGCCTAAATATATTTCAGCTCCGTCTGTTACGCAAGTATTAAATACGAAAAACGTACAAATAAATGGTGATTTCACAGTTGAGTCTGCAAAACGCTTAGCAGATATATTAAATGCAGGCTCTTTACCTACGAAGCTGATTGAAAAGTATTCCACATCCGTTGGTGCACAGTTCGGAATGCAAGCGATGGATAAGACGATTTTTGCGGGAATATTAGGTGTAGCACTTATCTTCTTATTCATGATCGTCTATTATCGATTACCAGGAATCGTAGCAACGATCACGCTGTCTATTTATATCTACCTTATATTAGCCGTGTTCGAATGGATGAATGGTGTTCTTACATTACCAGGTATAGCCGCGATTATTTTAGGTGTTGGGATGGCTGTAGATGCTAATATCATCACCTATGAGCGAATTAAGGAAGAGTTAAAGGCTGGAAAATCAGTCGTAGCTGCCTTTAAAGCTGGAAACAAAAACTCCCTGTCTACTATTTTAGATGCAAATATTACAACAATTATTGCAGCAATTGTGTTATTTATTTTTGGTACAAGCTCTGTAAAAGGGTTTGCTACATTACTAATTATCAGTATTTTAGTCAGCTTCATAACCGCTGTGTTTGGATCTAGACTATTCCTAGGCCTTTGGGTCAACAGTAAATTCTTAAACAAAAAGCCAGGTTGGTTTGGAGTTAAGGAAAAAGACATTAAGGATAAAGCGGATAAATCAGAAGTAGAAGCGAGGATATTTGGTAAAAAGCTAGATCTTGTTCATCACCGTAAAAAGTTCTTTCTTTTATCCGGCGTACTTATCCTTGCTGGTATTATTTTCTTGGCAACAATGCGATTAAATCTTGGAATTGATTTTACAGCCGGTTCCCGTGTAGAGATATTATCGGAGAATACAGTCGAGATAGAGGATGTAGAATCGGAATTATCCTCCATCGGAGTCGATGCAGAAAAAGTAGTGTTGGCTGGGGAAAACAACGAAATTGCGGTTGCACGGTTTGATAAAGTATTAACTCAAGACCAGGTGGCAGATATTAAAGCGATGTTTGAAGAAAAATATGGAAATGAACCTAATATTAGTACGGTTTCTCCAGTTGTTGGGAAAGAGCTCGCAAAAAATGCAGCTTTAGCTGTTCTTTATGCTTCCATAGGGATCATTATCTATGTAACAATTCGATTTGAGTTCTATTATGCGTTGGCAGCAATCATTGCACTCTTGCATGATTCCTTCTTTATTCTCGCGATGTTTAGTATCACGAGATTAGAATTTGATATTACGATTATTGCAGCGATCCTAACGATAGTCGGTTATTCGATAAACGACACCATCGTTACGTTTGATCGTATTCGTGAAAACGTCAAAAATAAGAAGCGTGTAAAATCGTTTAAAGAGCTAGCTGAAATAGTAAATAAAAGCTTACTTCAAACGATGGGACGAAGCATTAATACCGTTTTAACGGTTGTGTTTGCAGCTGTAATGCTATTGATATTCGGTGCTTCATCGATTACAAACTTCTCGTTCGCACTAGTAGTTGGACTGATTGCCGGTACATATTCCTCTGTATTCATTGCAGCTCAACTGTGGCTTGTAATGAGAGGTAGAAATATTAAAGAAAAACCTATTGTATATACTGAGAAAAAACAAACTGGTGGTCCACAAGTATAAGCAAGATACCCCGTCATGAAGAGTGACGGGGTGTTTTTTTTAACAGTGTTAAACAATGAGCATTAGTACGTTGTCTGTTTGATTGAATACCACTATTTTGGGGAACAGATAAAAGAAGAATTCGACAGGGATTAGCAAAAACTTTATAATGAGGGACGACAAGGGAGGTCATGTCATGAAAGGACAAAGCTATATCATTACAGCACTCCTATTCGCACTACTTGTTGCAATATTCGCGGTCATTAACGTAGAGCCAGTGGAAGTGGATTATCTATTTGGAACCGGAAACGCTCCACTTATTTTAGTCATCCTATTTTCTGTCCTAATGGGTGGAATAATTACTGCTTCTGTTGGATTTGTGCGAATACTACGTTTACAAAGAGAAATTAAGCAGTTAAAGAAAGAAAATAGTAGATTAGCGGACCTAACTCCTGGAGAGATTTCCCTTGAGGAAGATCCTGCTGAAGCTGAAGATGAGAAAAAATTGGATGAATAATGACGAAGAATCTGTTTGCTCCCCCTGATTCACTCTTGTATAATAAGTGAGTCAGGGGTGAATGTATGTTACAAAGCCAAGCAAACTGGAAATTTACATATAATGAGCATCAGGTAGGATTTGAGCATAACCTCAATATTTCTCCTTGGACAGAGCAATTACTTAGTCAAAGAGGCGTAAATACAGAAGAGGAAGCAGAGGCGTTTTTACATCCACAATTAACTCACTTGCACAATCCAGGACTCTTACATGATATTGACATTGCTGTCAAACGGGTTAAACAGGCAATTCATAGTGGGGAAAAGATATTAGTATTTGGTGATTACGATGCAGACGGAGTAAGTTCTACTTCGGTCATGATAGAAGCACTAAAAGAATTAGGGGCAACATGTGATTTTTATATTCCTAATCGTTTCACAGAAGGCTATGGACCGAATGAAGCAGCTTTTGTAAAGGCAAAAGATGAGGGCTATACGCTTATCATTACAGTGGATACGGGGATTGCAGCTGTCTATGAAGCGGAAGTAGCGAAAAACTTAGGAATAGATTTAATTATTACAGATCATCACGAGGTACAAGAAACGCTTCCAGATGCTTTTGCGATTGTACACCCAAAATGCTCCGATAACTATCCTTTCCATGAATTAGCTGGGGTAGGAGTTGCATTTAAATTTGCCGAGCATTTACTCGGATATTTTCCTAAACAGTTACTTGACCTTGTCGTCATTGGAACGATTGCCGATTTGGTTCCCTTAGTAGATGAGAATCGGGTACTTGCGTATTACGGATTACAAGCGATTAGTCATTCTAAACGTCCAGGGCTTCTAGCATTAAAAGAGTTGTGTAAGATTGAACGGGATGTGAATGAAGAGGATATCGGTTTCTTAATTGGTCCGAGAATTAACGCAGTTGGGCGGTTACAGGATGCCGCTATGGCAGTTGACCTGCTTTTAACAAATGATATAGAAGAAGCTAGAGAGCTTGCGGCATTCATTCAGGAGCTTAATGAAGAACGACAAAAAATCGTTTCAGATATTGCAAAAGAAGCGCAAGCTATGGTGGAACAAGAAACTCCAGAGGCTAACAGTCATGTCATCATTGTGGCGAAAGAAGGCTGGAATGAAGGAGTGCTTGGTATCGTAGCATCTAAACTCGTTCGTTTGTATGATCGACCGGCCATTGTGTTATCGATAAATCCGACCACTGGTAAGGCAAAAGGATCTGCAAGAAGTGTTGATGCGTTTGATTTGTTTAAAAACTGTATGGCTGTTCGTGATCTCTTCACCCATTTTGGTGGACATGCACAAGCCGCTGGGATGACACTTGATGTAGAGCAAGTTGCGCCCTTACGAGAAGCACTGAATCGGATGGCAGCAGAACAACTATCGGATGAGGATTTTAAGCAAGTGCTGCGTATAGAAGCTAGCTTGCCCATTGAATCGATTCAAATAGAATTTATAAAAGAAATCGCTTTGCTAGCGCCTTTCGGTATGGGAAATCCGAAGCCATTGTTTCATGTTCAAACAAAGCCTAGAGAAGTGAAACAAATTGGGAGTACAAGCAATCATCTAAAAGTCACATTTGAACAGGACTCCTACCTTTTAGATGGAGTCGGCTTCGGGATGGGTGCTTTATTTCCGCGAATTTCTCCACAATCCATGCTGGAAGCAGTTGGGGAGCTAAGCATTAATGAGTGGAATGGTAATGTGAAGCCACAGCTTATGATGAAAGACATTGCTGTAAACGAATGGCAACTATTTGATTATCGAGGTTCCAACTTCTGGTATAAACAATTCACGAGTGACTTGGAAAATAAACTTGCGGTATCTTTTACGGATAATCAGAATATGGTCAAACTTCCAGAAGGCTTTGATCATTTTACGTTCTCAGAATTACCTCTTAGCTTGTTAGAACAACAGACGTATCGACATATTGTGTTGCTAGATTTACCTAATCGAATAGAAGATTTGCAAGCTGTGTTAGGTAAGCTTAATCCAGAGTCGATTTATGCCTGTTATAGGAATGACGGTGATCGTAGCATTTCGATTTTACCAACTAGAGAAGAGTTTAAGTGGTTGTATGCTTTCCTGTTAAAGCGTAAAGAACTAAAAGATAGTGAGGTTCCTAAATTAGCATCCTTTAAAGGTTGGAAAGTGGAGAAGGTACAATTTATGATACAAGTATTCTTAGAATTACAATTTATGAATCGAGATCAAAACCGTATCATTCCCAGTGAACGTCCACTTAAAAAAGATTTATCAGAAGCACCATCTTATCAAGATATGGAAGCTAAATTAGAAATAGAGTCGGTCTTGTATTATTCTTCATATACTGAATTAAGAGAATGGCTGAAAGCACAATTTAATACAATGGATCCGATTAAGGAGGAAGTAACAAATGGATTATAAGCAATATATAGCACTAGTAGATGATTGGCCAAAACCAGGGATAAGCTTTAAAGATATCACACCTTTAATGGATAATGGAGCCGCATTTAAATCTGCAGTTGATGAAATCGTAACCTACTCCAAAAACAGAGATATCGATTTAGTGGTTGGACCAGAAGCAAGAGGTTTTATCGTAGGGTGCCCAGTATCCTATGCGCTTGAAGTTGGTTTTGCACCGGTTCGTAAAGAAGGGAAATTACCTCGTGAAGTCATTAAAGTAGATTACGGTTTAGAATATGGGGAAAATGTACTAACGATTCATAAGGATGCCATCAAACCAGGGCAACGCGTTTTAATCACAGATGACCTTTTAGCAACAGGTGGAACGATTGAAGCAACGATAAAATTAGTGGAAGAGCTGGGTGGAATCGTTGTAGGATGTGCTTTTCTAATTGAGCTTACGTATCTGAATGGACGTGAAAAATTAGAAGGATATGATGTGTTAACATTGATGCAATACGAAGATTAAGGATGGAAGGAAGCTGGGACATAACGAAAACTACTGCTCTAGAACCGAATAATGCACATGCGACGCTAAGGCAGAATACTCCGCTATCGCTGATGTTATCGGTGTAACAGCGTCTCCCAGCAACGTCGGACTTACAGCCATCAAATAAGTAGGAGAAAACATCCGAACCATTATTCGAATTTTTGAAAGAACCCCGAATAAAGGTTCGGATTTTGTTAATAGTTTTACACTATTGTCCCACACCCTATTCCTTCCTATGTTACAATCAGTTTTAAACAAAAGTTTAATCATGAGGTGAAAGTAAGTTTTTCCCATGTGCAGCTAACGGATGACAAAGATTCAGAACTACATTATAATTATTCTAATAAAGATTTATAGCTTTCTATCGAGGAAGGATACAAAGAAACTAAGGTGATGAAATATGGCGAGAGAGAATATTTTAACAGCTGAAGATGTAATCAAGCAGGCAAGTATGTACCTTTCCGAGAAAGATACAGCTTTTATTAGACGTGCCTATGAGTTTGCACAAGAGGCTCATGAAGGTCAATTTAGGAAATCTGGAGAACCATATATTATTCATCCTATTCAAGTTGCTGGGATTCTAGTCCATTTAGAATTAGATCCAGAAACAATAGCGAGTGGGTTTCTTCATGATGTTGTGGAAGATACAAATGTTACGGTTGAACAGTTAGAAGAGACGTTTAACAAAGAAGTAGCCATGTTAGTAGATGGCGTTTCAAAGCTCGGAAAAATTAAGTATAAATCAAAAGAAGAACAGCAAGCAGAAAACCATCGGAAAATGTTTGTAGCAATGGCGAAAGACATACGTGTCATTTTAATAAAACTCGCTGATCGATTGCACAATATGAGAACGCTGAAGCATTTGCCTCCTGAGAAGCAGAGAAGAATTTCTAATGAAACACTTGAAATTTTCTCGCCACTAGCTCATCGTCTAGGGATTTCCACGATTAAGTGGGAACTAGAAGATACCGCATTACGTTATTTAAATCCACAGCAATATTATCGAATTGTTCATTTGATGAAACAGAAGCGCGAAGAACGTGTTCACTATTTAGATGATGTTATGCAAGAAGTTCAGAAACAGTTGGACGAAGTTAATATTAAAGCGGATTTTTCAGGAAGACCAAAGCACTTATATAGCATTTATCGTAAAATGGTATTACAAAATAAACAGTTTAATGAAATCTATGATTTGTTAGCTGTTCGAATCCTTGTAAACAGTATTAAAGATTGTTATGCCGTTCTTGGCATTATTCATACATGTTGGAAACCAATGCCTGGTCGGTTCAAAGACTATATCGCAATGCCCAAGCCAAACCTTTATCAATCCTTGCACACAACTGTGATTGGACCTAAAGGGGCACCACTTGAAGTGCAGATTCGTACACATGACATGCATCAGCTTGCTGAATATGGCGTTGCCGCACACTGGGCGTATAAAGAAGGGAAAAGATTAGACCCAAATAAGCAAACATCAGATGAAAAACTATCATGGTTTAGAGAAATTCTAGAATGGCAAAATGAAACCCATGATGCGGAAGAATTTATGGAATCCCTTAAGGTAGATCTCTTTTCAGATATGGTGTATGTGTTCACACCTAAAGGGGATGTCATTGAGCTTCCATCAGGATCTGTACCATTAGATTTTGCTTATAAGATTCATACGGAAATTGGTAACCAAACCATTGGTGCTCGTGTGAATGGGAAGATGGAGCCACTTGATTATGAACTGAAAACAGGCGATATCGTCGAAGTCATGACTTCTAAGCATTCTTATGGACCATCACAGGATTGGATTAAGTTAACTCAAACTTCACAGGCGAAAAACAAAATAAAACAGTTTTTCAAGAAGCAACGTAGAGATGAAAATGTAATCAAAGGTCGCGAGTTAATCGAGAAAGAGATTCGTAATAATGGCTTTGAAGTTAAAGATGTTTTAACACAGGAAAACATTAAACGAGCTGCTGAAAAATTCAATTTCACATCTGAAGAAGATTTGTATGCCGCAGTTGGGTATCAAGGGATTACCGCAGCGCAAATCACAACACGACTTACGGAAAATATAAGAAAACAGCAGCAAAGAGATCAAGATCTTCAGCAATCGTTAGAAGGGGTTCGAAGCGAAGCAAAACCAACCAGTCGGACCAAACGAGATTCAGGCGTACGCGTATCAGGTGTTGATAACTTGTTAGTTCGATTATCTAAATGCTGTACACCTGTTCCTGGTGATCAAATCGTAGGGTACATTACAAAGGGACGAGGGGTTTCGGTGCACCGAACTGATTGCCCGAATATCCAGACAGATGAAGCGAAGGATCGAATATTAGATGTAGAGTGGGAGCATGAAGACAATACGTCTAAACAATACCACGTCGACCTCGAAATCTCTGGATTCGATCGCAGAGGATTGTTGAATGAAGTGCTTCAAGTTGTAAATGAAACGAAAACAAATATAATAGCAGTGGACGGAAAATCTGATCGAAACAAAATGGCTTTGATTCATATTACGATTCTGATTCATAACTTAAGTCATTTGCGAAGAATTGTAGACCGATTAAAACAAATTCAAGATGTGTACACCGTCACGAGAATGCTGCAATAGAGGTGGAGTAATGAGAGCTGTTATTCAACGTGTTCGTAAAGCACAAGTGACTGTCGAAGAAAAAATTGTCGGTAAAATAGAAACAGGTATTGTAGCGTTAATTGGGATCACGCACGAAGATACGGAGCAGGATGCGGATTACCTTGCAGAAAAAATTGCAAATCTCCGTATTTTTGAGGATGAAAATGAGAAAATGAACGATTCTGTAAAGGATGTTGCTGGACAAGTATTATCCATCTCCCAATTTACGTTATATGGAGATACAAGAAAAGGCCGTAGACCTAATTTTATGGCAGCGGCGAAGCCTGAACCAGCAAAATTACTCTATGAATATTTTAATCAAAAAATCCGTGAACAAGGTATAACGGTGGAAACAGGAACATTTGGCGCGATGATGGACGTTCAATTAACGAACGATGGGCCTGTAACACTTTGGTTAGATAGTAGCGATAGATAATATCCTCCAGGGATTACTAATGTGTATAAAAGAGCCTTCTGTCCAATAATGTTGGATAGAAGGCTTTTCTAAAGCCTTTATTTAATTTGAAAGTAGTTGCGAAGGCCTCGGATGATCCCTTTGGTCAATTTTTCCTGAAAGGTTAAAGACATAATGTTGCCTTCTTCCTCTTCATTTGATAAAAATCCTAATTCTAGCAACACAGAAGGACGATGATTTTCTCGAATCACTTGGAAGTCCCCAAAGTCTGTCCCACGATCTTCAACATCTGTTGCTTTCATTAATTCTTTTTGTATTTCAACGGCTAATGCTTTGTTTCGCTCGTGATAATAATAACTACTTATTCCACTAGCAGTAGGGATCTCAGGAGTGCTGTTATAATGGAGGCTGATAAAGGCATCTGCGTGGTACACATTTGCAACACTAGCTCGTCCACTTAAAGACATATATTGATCGTTTGTTCTTGTCAATACAACCTGTGCGCCTAATAGCTCAAGCTCTTCTTTTAACTTTAAAGCGGTTCGCATTGTATGTGTTTTTTCGTAACTACCACTAAGCCCAACTGCTCCTACATCTCTACCTCCATGTCCAGGATCAATAACGATTGTTTTATTGTCCCATTCATCTGATAAAGAAACAGAATGAGCAGGATAAACGAATGATTTTTCTACGTAACCAATGTTATCTTTCCATTTTACTTCATACCATTCACTTTTTTCGCCTAACACCTCTAGCATTTGTCCTTGTTTTACTGAGTCCATTATTTCAAATTCCAGAGATGGCCCTGTTCTAAGATTCGTTGTTTTATACAAGGTGGTGATATGCCTTTTAGTGGAATCATTCGACTCTCTTTGTTCAGGTGCTTGCACATCTGCTTCATCTGTCGCTTCACCAGGAGTTGAGATGAATTCTTTTGTCACCCACCCGACGGTACCATCCTTTAATTGTATTTCTACCCATTCCCCTTCTTCGGAAAGAATTTTGTATTGTTCATTCTGATGTACTTGCCGTATAACATCGTAGTCTAAGCCAGGTCCACTTCGAACATTTAAATCATTTACCAGGATTATTGCGTTGCTTGCATAGACAACGGATGATATGGATAAAACTAACAACATAACAATTCCAATTACAACACGTTTGGACAATATGGTTTCCTCCCCAACCTCACTTATAGTACTGATTGTGATTGGTTTCCCACCTATCATCATAATAAAAGTTCAGTAAAAAATCCAAGAAGAAAGGACAAATGGAATGAGAGCTAATCAAAAAGAAATGATCGTAAAAGAAGCGAATGACATATATGGTGTAAATTTTCATCGGTTTATGGAAGTTGAAGGACGTTTAAATGGAATAGAAATTGCAGAAGAATTTGGAATTTCACTTGGAGAGGTTAAAATGTTAAAGGAAAAATTAAATCGTTCTTGACATCTACCGGTACAGCTATTATGATTATAAACAATTCAATTGGATGACGGATTAGCCAATGATGGAGAGAGTAATTAAGAAAGTTCTTGCAAAGAGAGTAGGTATCTAGGCTGTAAGTACCTACCAAGAAGCCTTAACGAAAGACACTCCGTAGGTTCTACATTGAAATAGGAGTAAGTGTAGACGTTTTGCAGGCGTTAACTGTGTAAGGTGGAAGCATAAATGCTTCAACTAGGGTGGCAACGCGGGTTAACTCTCGTCCCTTTTATAAGGGACGGGAGTTTTTTGTTGTCTGCATTAGGACTGGCGGGGGGATCTCAGTTATACAAGGACAGCTAACCGTTTTTCTACTAGGTCCTACCTTTCAATCTGATTAGGTGATCCAATCATTAGAAAACTAGGAGGTATTCATATGAACTTAAACGCACCAAGAGGGACTCAAGACCTTTTACCAGGTGTAACAGAAAAGTGGCAGTATATTGAAAACGCATTAAAAGAGCTGTGCACGAATTACCATTATAAAGAGATTCGGACACCTATCTTTGAACATACAGAATTATTTCAACGTGGAGTAGGTGATACAACCGACATAGTGCAAAGGGAAATGTACACCTTCACGGACCGTGGCGATCGTAGTATTACACTTCGTCCAGAAGGGACAGCTTCTGTTGTACGTGCTTTTGTACAAAACAAATTATTCGGTTCCCCTAATCAACCGACAAAGCTATTTTATGTAGGTCCAATGTTTCGTTATGAACGTCCCCAACAAGGAAGAATGCGTCAATTTGTCCAATTTGGAGTGGAGGCATTAGGAAGTGCGGATCCAGCGATTGATGCAGAAGTATTGGCATTAGCAATGAACTGCTATCAATCATTTGGATTAAAATCCTTGAAGTTAGTCATCAATAGTCTTGGAGATAAGGAAAGTAGAAATCGTCACAGAGAAGCATTGATTCAACACTTTACTCCTCACAAGGAAGAGTTGTGTAGCGATTGTCAAACTCGCTTGGAAAAAAATCCGCTTCGTGTTTTGGATTGTAAGAAGGATCGAAACCACCCAGCGATGGAAACAGCACCTTCTATATTAGAATACTTAAATCCAGAGTCAAAAGCATACTTTGAAGCGGTTCAACAACACCTAACTAATATGGGAATTTCTTTCATTGTGGATCCAAACCTTGTTCGTGGATTAGATTATTATAATCACACCGCATTTGAGATTATGAGTGATGCAGAAGGATTTGGAGCTATTACAACTTTATCTGGTGGCGGAAGATATAACGGGCTAGTGGAAGAATTAGGTGGCCCTGAAACACCAGGAATTGGGTTTGCATTAAGTGTAGAACGACTACTCATGGCGATTGAAGCAGAAGGTATCGAATTACCATTGGATGATACGTTAGATTGTTACATCATTACAATGGGAGAAAGAGCGAATCAAGAAGCAGTAAGCATTCAATATAAGCTTCGTCAAGCTGGTATCCAAGTAGATAAAGACTATTTAGATAAAAAACCGAAAGCACAATGGAAGGCAGCGGACCGTTTACAAGCGAAGTTTGCAATTGTGCTTGGAGATGATGAACTGGATCGTTCCGTGGTAGCGGTGAAGGATTTATCAACTGGTGAACAAGAAGAAATAGATTACCAAAAATTGGAGTCATATATAAAATCGGCATTGCAGGGAGGAAAATAAGTTGAGTTCCAAAAGAGATAAGGCTGGCAGCCTTCGCAAGGAGCATGTTGGTCAACAAGTAGTGTTAAAAGGCTGGGTGCAAAAAAGAAGAGATTTAGGTGGATTAATTTTCATTGATATACGAGACCGTTCCGGGATTGTACAAGTGGTCTTTAATCCTGCACATTCAGAAGAAGCACTGCAAACAGCAGAACAGGTAAGAAGTGAATTTGTGCTCGAAATTTCTGGAGAGGTTGTGGAAAGAGAAGCTGCCACGATTAACCCTAAAATGGAAACGGGAGAAATAGAGGTTCTAGCTAAAGGAATTACAATTTTAAATGAAGCAAAAAACCCACCATTCCAGATTCTTGATCAAACAGATGTGGCGGAAGATCTTCGTTTAAAATATCGGTACTTAGATTTGAGAAGAGATCCGATGCAAAAAACGTTTATTCTACGTCACAATACGACTCAAGTTATCCGTAACTTCTTAAATGAAGAAGGATTCCTGGAAATGGAAACGCCGATGTTGACGAAAAGCACGCCTGAAGGTGCGCGTGATTATTTAGTTCCTAGCCGTGTACATCCTGGTGAATTTTACGCACTGCCTCAATCTCCACAATTGTTTAAACAGATGCTAATGATGTCTGGGTTTGAAAAATACTATCAATTTGCACGCTGTTTTAGAGATGAAGATTTACGAGCAGACCGTCAACCAGAATTCACACAAATCGATATTGAAACATCTTTCATGACAAAGGAAGACATCATGGAAATGACCGAGCGAATGATGAAAAAGATGATGAAAGACATTAAAGGAATTGATTTAGAGCTTCCTTTAAAACGAATGACGTATCAGGAAGCAATGGAGCGTTTCGGTTCTGATAAACCAGATACTCGATTCGGATTAGAGTTAATCAATGTTTCCGATACGGTAAAAGCATCTGGATTTAAAGTGTTTGATAGTGCTGTCGAATCTGGTGGTAAAGTAAGCGCCCTTAATGTAAAGGGTGCTGCTAATCAATACTCTAGAAAAGATATCGATCAACTAACGGAGTTCGTGAAAATTTACGGTGCGAAAGGCCTGGCTTGGCTAAAAGTGGAGGGAGAGGAGTTAAAAGGTCCAATCGTTAAATTCTTATCCGAAGACGTGACCAAAGAGCTTACACAAAAGCTTGGTGCAGAAGACGGAGATTTACTAGTTTTTGTTGCAGACAAAGTATCTGTCGTCCATGAAAGCCTAGGTGCATTAAGACTTAAGCTTGCAAAAGAGCTTCATTTAATCGATGAGTCAAAGTTCCATTTCCTTTGGGTAACAGACTGGCCACTGTTAGAGTATGATGAAGAGCTTGGCCGATACTTTGCTGCTCACCATCCGTTCACGATGCCAGAGCTTAGCGATGTTGACAAGCTGGAATCTAATCCAGGTGAAGTGCGCGCACAGGCGTACGATCTCGTATTAAATGGATATGAATTAGGTGGGGGGTCTCTTCGTATTTATCAGAAAGAAATGCAGGAAAAAATGTTCCAAACACTTGGATTTACCAAAGAAGAGGCAACAGAACAATTCGGATTCTTATTAGATGCTTTGGAATATGGGACACCACCACATGGAGGGATTGCATTAGGTTTTGACCGTATGGTGATGCTGCTTGCAGGTCGTTCTAATTTGAGAGATACGATTTTATTCCCAAAAACGGCGTCCGCATCTGATCCATTAACAGACGCTCCTGGTGTGGTAGACGAAGCGCAGTTAAAGGAGCTTCATTTGGCCTTAAGACCTTCTGCAAAGGATTAATTTATCCGAGGACATTTCTTGAAATAGATTAATGTCCTATGGTATGATGGGGATACAAAAT